>DAOMFB010000006.1:0-20385 GCA_035429585.1 Thermoanaerobaculia bacterium | reverse complement strand
CGCCGCACGTCGTCCTCCTCGACCTCTCCAACCTCTTCGACCTCGAGTACACGGCCCTGAAGCTGCTGACGGAGGAGGAGGGCCGGCTCCGGGAGCGGGGGATCTCACTCTGGCTCGCGGGCCTGAACCCCCACGTCCTCGCCATGGTGCAGAACGCCGCGCTCGGCGGCGCGCTCGGGCGCGAGCGGATGCACTTCGACCTCGAGGAGGCGGTCCGGAAGCTCGGCCTCGACTGAGGCGCCTGCCGGCCCTCCCCTCGTCCGGCGGGCCCGGGCTCAGCCGCCGGTGATGGCCTGCGGATCCTCGGCGTCGATCCAGGCCTCGAGGAGCCGGTGGCTGACCGCGAGGACCACCGGACCGACGAAGATCCCGATCAGCCCGAACGAGACGAGGCCGCCGATCACCCCCGCGAAGATCAGGAGGAGCGGCAGGTCGGCCCCCTTCTTGATCAGGATCGGCCGAAGGACGTTGTCGAGGGTCAGGACCGGAACGGACCAGACGAGGAGGAAGGTTCCCCACCCCGCCTGCCCGCTCCCGTAGAGCCAGACGATGGCCGGCACGAGGACGAGGACGGGGCCGACCTGCGCGATGCAGAGGACGAGCACCACGACCGTCAGGACGCCTGCGAACGGGACGCCGGCGATGGCGAGGCCGGCGCCCGCGAGCGTCGTCTGGACGACGGCCGTGACGACGACCCCCAGCGCCACGCCGCGGATCGCCTGTCCCGCGAGGACGACCGCCGCCTCGCCGCGGTCGCCTCCGATCCGCCGCGCGAAGCGGCGCGTGCGGTCGGCCGCCTGGTCCCCCAGGCTGTAGAGGACCGCGGCCACCACCACCGTCATCAGGAGCTGTCCGAAGAGGCCGGCAAGGCTCCCGAAGGCGGCGAAGAACCAGTTCACGGCCTGCCGCGTGTGGGGCGCGGCTTTCGTCGCGAGGTCGCGCAGGCCGGTGCCCGCGAGGCCGTTCCAGGCCGCGGCCGCCTTCCCGCCCACGAGGGGGATCCCCGCGACCCATTCCGGCGCGGGGGGCAGCTGCGCCGTCCGGAGCTGCTCGACGCGGATCGCGATCGTGTCGCGGTTGCCGAGCAGGGTCCCGAGGGCCAGGAGGAACGGCACGACGACGAGGAGGAGGAGCGCGAGCGTCAGGACGGCCGTCGCCGGGCCGCGGCGCCCCCCGAAGAGCCTCTGGAGGCGGAGGAGCAGCGGCCACGTCGCCACCACGATCGTCGTCGCCCAGACGAGCGCCGCCGCGAACGGGGCGACGACCCAGAGCGAGGCGGTCAGGAGCCCGCAGATGATCAGGATCGCGAAGACGATCCGGGGAAGGTCGGGGCGGGGATCGGTCATCAGCTACTCCTTTTCCCGCGCCGCGCTGGAGCCGAACCGGCGGAGGAGGCGGTCGCTGTCGCTGTCGAAATGGTAGAGCCTCGCCTCGGTGATTCTCTTCGCGAGGAAGCTGCAGACGAGCGTCGCCGCGAGCGTCCCGAGGAGCGGCCCGAGCCAGTAGATCCACCCGCCGTCCCACCGACCGGAGACGAGGGCCGGTCCGAAGCTTCGGGCGGGATTCGTGCTCGTCCCCGAGAGGGGAGCCTCGGCCCAGACCATGAACGAGTAGAGCGGCGGGAAGAGCCCCGGCGTGAAGGGCCGAAGCCTCCGGAACGCGAGAAAGACGGCGAGGAGCGAGACCATCGCGAAGGTCGTGACGACCTCCCCGAGGAAGGCGTCCCGCACCCCGAATCCGGCTCCGGGGACCGTCGCCCCGTAGTCGACGCTCTTCCCCCACGCCCCCCACGCGAGGAGGAGCACGCTCCCGGCGACGGCCCCGGCCATCTGCCCGGCGACGTAGACGGCGGCCGTCCCCGCGTCGAGCTTCCGCATCAGCCAGAAACCGAAGGTGACCGCGGGGTTGATGTGCGCGCCGCTCGCCCGCCCGAGCGGCGAGAGGGCGATCGAGGCCCCCGTCGTCCCGAAGAGAAAACCGGTGACGGCGCGCCGGAGCCCTTCGTCCGGGATCAGGCGCGCCATGGGGCTCCCCGCGCCGAACATGACGATGACGCACGAGAGCCCCCCGAGAAGGAGGAGGGCCGTGCCGGCGAGCTCGGACCAGAAGATCCGCCGGAGGGCGCCGGTCCCGTGCGCGGGGGCCGTCACGGCGCGGAAGGCCCTTCTCCGGGCGCGAAGAGGATGCAGACCGGGTCGGGAACGGCGATCGGAGATCCCACCGCGCCCGGAAGGCCCGTCTCCCGGTCGAGCCGGAAGACGACCACGGAGCCCGAGTCCTGGTTCGCCGCGACGAGCCACCGCCCCGAGGGGTCGATCGCGAAGTGCCGCGGCGTCTTTCCTCCCGACGGGACGCGCCCCGCGAAAGAGAGCGCCCCCGTCGGCGCGGCCGCGAGGACGACGAGGCTGTCGTCCCCCCGGTTCGAGGCGTAGACGAAGCGGCCGTCTCTCGAGACGGCGATCTCGGCCGCCTTGTTGTCCCCCGAGTAGCCGACGGCGACTGCCGGGACCGTCTGGAACGGCTCGAGGCGCCCGCGCGCGCCGTCCCACCGGAACGCCGTCACGGTGGAGAAGAGCTCGGTGACCACGTAGAGGATCCGGCCCGAAGGGTCGAACGAAAGGTGCCGCGGACCCGAGCCCGGGACGAACGAGGCCCCGTCCCCCGCGGCGCCCGGCGGCGTGCCCGCCTCCGGGTCCCAGACTTCGGCGAGAAGGCGGTCGGATCCGAGGTCGGCCGTCAGAAGGAATCTCCCCGAAGGGTCGAAGAAGACGCCGTGCGCGTGCGGGGTCTGCTGGCGCGAGGCGTTCGGGCCCGATCCCGAGAGGCGACGGACCCGGGCGGCGGGCCCCAGCCGCCCCTCCGCGTCGGCCGGCAGGACGGCGACCGAGCCGCTCGTGTAGTTCGCGACGACGACGCGCCGGCCCCGGGGGGCGACGGCGAGGTGGCACGGGTCGAGGCCCCCGGACGGCTGCTGGTTCAGGAGCGTGAGCGTGCCGGCCGACGGGTCGACGGCGAAGGCGCTGACGGAGCCCGTCGGCGCGCCGCGGAATGTCTCCGTCTCGTTGACGGCGTAGAGGACGCGGCCGTCCGGCCGAAGCGCGAGGAACGACGGGTTCTCCGACACGCCCGCGAGGACGGGGCCGCGGACGACGGCGCCCGTCGCCGCATCGAGATCCAGGACCTGGATGCCGCGGCTCGCGCCGGAGGTGTACGTGCCGACGAAGACCCGGAGAAGGGGATTGCTCTTCGAGGGGGACGAGGGAGAGGACGGCGTGGCGGCGACGGCGACGGCCAGAACGACCGCCGCCGGGATTCCCTTTCGAAGAAACGTGCGAAGAGCCATCGCGCCGCGGCGTCGAGCCGCCTCGGGCCGCATCATGCCTCGGAGAACTGGACGACCGCCTTGATGTCGTCGGGCCGCCGCTCGAGAGCGCTCGCGAAGTCGGCGGCGGGGACGCGACGCGTCACGAGCCGCGCGAGCCACGTCCGGTCCGCCCGCGCGAGCGCCTCCGTCGCCTTGTACCAGTGCCGCCGGTTCGCGTTGACGCTCCCGACGACGACGTTGTTCCGGAGGACGGCCTGTGCCGCGAGGTCGGCGACCGGCATCGACCCGGCCCGGCCCCCGCTCCCGACGCCCGTCAGGCAGACGATCCCTCCGGAGGCGACGGCCCCGAGCGAGTCCGCGATGACCGTTCCGACGCCGGTGCACTCGATCACGATGTCCGGGTGGAAGCCGAGATCGCCGACCGCGCCGGCGTGATAGGTGGCGCCGAGCGCCCGGACGAGGTCCGGCTTCGGCCCCGAGGTGACCCGGTCGAGGACGTGGACCTCGAGGCCGTGCTGGCGGGCCACGAGCGCCGCGAGGAGGCCGATCGGCCCGGCGCCGGTGACGAGGCAGTTCCGCGGCTCCCAGAACGCCCGGTGCCCGACGGCCGAGACCTGCTCCCAGGCCTTCGTGACGACGGTCGTCGGCTCGAGGAGGACGCCGAGGAGGCCGAGGGACGGGTCGACCTTCATGGCGTACTCGGGCTCGATCCGCCACCGCTCCGACATGTAGCCGTGGATCTCCTTGATCCCCCGCTCGGTGTACTTCCCGTTACGGCACATGTCCCACTCGCCGACCGCGCAGCTCGGGCAGGGGACGGGGTCCGGGCGGCGGACGATCCCGACGACGAGGTCCCCCTTCTTGAGCCCGCCCGAGGGCCCCGGGTCGAGGACGCGCCCGAGCGACTCGTGCCCGAGGACGAGACGACTCGCCCCGGGCGGCGCCCACCCGTACTTCCCCTCCACGATCTCGATGTCCGTCCCGCAGACGCCGACGGCGACCGCCTCGACGAGGACGGAGCCGTTTCTCGGGTCGGGCTCCGGGATCTCCTCGAAGCGCACGCTCCCCGCCTTGTGGGGCTCGACGGTGATGGCTTTCATGGCGTCTCCTCCTCGGCGTCGTTCATTCGTTCCGGCCGCGCTGGGCCATGGAGACCTTCCCCCAGAAGAGCTGGAGCGGCAGGTGGAGGCGGCTCCCCCAGGCGGACTCCTGGTGCTTCTCGAGCGGGAAGGCGAAGTGAAGGAAGTCGCGCCCGTAGACGTAGCCGCGGCTCTGGAGGGCCACGGCCATGGCGAGCGTCGTCTCGAAGTTGTCCCCCGGCCAGCCGCTGTCGACGTAGAACTTCGCGGGGCTCTTCGGCTCCGAAAGGACCCGGTCGATCAGGTCGTCCCGGTGGGAGAAGGTGCTCGACATGCAGGCGGCGGCCCCGAAGACCTCCGGCCACTGCCACGCCATGAAGAACGACACGACGCCCCCCAGCGACGAGCCCATCACCGCGGTCTCCTTGACCCCCCCGAGGAGGCGAAGGCGCTCGGTGGCGACGGGGACGATCTCCTCCACGACGGACCGGCCGTAGGCCTCGTAGCCGGGCTTCGTGTACTCGGTCATCCGGTCCCCCGAGTAGATGCCGACGACGACGACCTTGTCGATGGCGTTCATCCCGTCGAGGAGCTGCAGGGACTCGTCCACGTGCCAGTCGGCGCCGCCGAAGGCCTCGTCGGGGAAGAAGAGGTTCTTGCCGTCCTGCATGAAGAGGACGGGGTACCGCTTGAGCGTGTTCTCCCGGTAGCCGGGCGGCACGTAGGCCCGGACGGCGTGCTTCCGGCCGAGGATCGCCGAGTCGAGGTGGATGAGCGGCGAGAAGCTCCCCGTCTCCGAGCCGGAGAAGTAGGGATAGACGTCCCGGGCTCCGGAGTGGGTCATCAGGACGAGCGCGTCGGACCCGGCGGCCCAGCGAAGCCCGTCGCCCACCCGGAGGCACGGCTTGAAATAGAGGAAGGGGCGCCTCGCCTCGAGCCGGAAGGTCCAGGTCGTCCGGTCGTCAGAGACGGAGACCGCCTCGACGTCCCGGTCCCAGTCGAGATCCGTCCGGAGGACGATCCGGCCCTCGGTCACGGGGTACCGGACCCGCAGCTCCCGCGTCAGGACCCTCTCCGTCCGGTACAGGTCCCCGAGGTCGTCGTGGCCGGCGTCCCGGGGGCTCACGGGGCCGGCTCCACGGCGAAGACGTGGTATCCCCACGCAGGAAGGTCGAGGTAGAGGCCCCGCTCGAGGAGGTCGTCCCCCGGCCGGTCGTAGACCGCGTCGCTGATCCGGTCGGCGAGCCGCCACGTCCGTCCCGCGAGGTCGCTCCACGGCATCCCGACGTAGCACTGGCTCGGGTGGGGGGCGTAGTTGACGGCGACGAGACGGCGGCTCTCCCCGGGCCCGGTCCACGAGAACGAGACGAACGCGTCCCGGGAGTCGTTCCCTTCCCACGCCGGCCGGCAGGCGAGGAGCTGCCAGATGCCCTCCCGGAAGGCGTCGTCCGTCAAGGTGCCGAGGAGCCCGACGTAGAAGTCGCGGATCGCCTCGTTCACCGGCTCGGACGGCCCCCGTCCGAGGTGGACCGGGACCCGGACCCGCTTCCCCGTCCTCTGCCCCTGGTGGACGAGACGGAGCCCCGGCGAGAGGAAGGTCAGGACGGCCGCCGCGCGGTGCATCTCGAACGGGAAGGTCGCGGCGGCACGCGGCTCGTCGTGGTTCTCGAGGAACCGCACGAGGCGGTCCTGGTAGTCGAGCCCGGCGAGGAAGTGCTCGCGGACCGGCCGCGCCATCCCGCGCTCGAGGCGGTCGTAGAGCCTCTTGTCGTAGGTGTAGTCGAACCCCTGCTGCTGGAGGGTCCACTCGAGGTCCCAGTAGACCTCCGCGAGGAAGAGGAAGCCCGGCGCCTGCGCCCGGATGGCCGCCGTCGCCCTCGGCCAGAAAGGAGTCGCCGCGATGCCCCAGGTCTTCTCGAAGACCTCGGGGAGGACGAGCATCGCCATGTCGCACCGGACGCCGTCGCACTGACGGGCGATCCAGGAGAGCTCGTCGAGCATCGCCTGCTGCAGGACGGGGTTGCCGTAGTTGAGCTGGAGCGTGTCGGGCCAGCCGTCGAAGTACGGGTCGCGGCCGTACGCGAGGATCCGGTTCCCGCTGCGCGTCCAGTTCTGAGGCGCCGCGGCGAGCTGCTCCTCCGTCCCCTGGACGAAGAAGTCGGGATGCTCCGCGACCCACGGGTGATCGGGCGCCACGTGGTTGGGGACGAAATCGAGGACGAGCCCGAGTCCCCGCTTCCGGAGCCTCTCGCGCAGGCGCCCGAGCGCCGGGTCTCCGCCGAAGTCCTCGTGGACCCGGTAGTCGCGCACGGCGAAGCAGGAGCCGGTCACGTCCTCCTCCCGGAAGTCCGGCAGGACGCGGCGGTACTCCTCGAGCCACTCCCGCTTCGACCGGGAGACGCGCCGCGCCGCCTCGCCCGTCTGCCAGACGCCGAGGTACCAGACGAGGTCGAAGCCGTCCGCGGCCAGCCGGTCCAGCTCGCCGTCCGGGATGTCGTCCAGCGTCGCCGGGCGCCCGAGCGCCCAGGAGAGCTCCGAGAGCCTGACGCGCGTGTTGACCTGGAAGAGGGACGGGTAGCGGGGGCCGGGCATCGCGTCCCTCACTCGCCTCCGACCTGACCGCGGACGAGCCCGGCCTGGATCTCGCTCTTCGCCGTCCGGAGCCAGACGGCGGGGTCGGAGCGGCCGAAGAGGTCGAGGAGGCGCGCGACGAGCCCCGTCCAGCCGGTCTGGTGGCTCGCCCCGAGGCCGGCCCCGTTGTCGCCGTGGAAGTACTCGTAGAAGAGGATCAGGTCCTTCCAGTGCGGGTCGGCCTGGAACGTCTCCGTCCCGCCGTAGACGGGGCGGCGGCCCCCCGCGTCGCGGAGGAAGATCGCCGAGAGCCGGCGCGAGATCTCCCTGGCCACCTCGAAGAGGGTCATCCGGTGCCCGGAGCCGGTCGGGCACTCGACCCGGAAGTCGTCGCCGTAGAAGGCGTAGAGGTTCAGGAGGGCGCGGACGATCAGGGCGTTGACCGGCATCCAGACGGGCCCCCGCCAGTTCGAGTTCCCCCCGAACATCCCCGTGTTCGACTCCGCCGGCAGGTAGGCCACCTCGAATTGCTGTCCCCCGGCCTCGAAGACGAAGGGATGCCGTTCGTGGAACTTCGAGAGCGACCGGATGCCGTGCGGGCCGAGGAACTCGCTCTCGTCGAGGAGGTAGCCGAGGATCCGCTCCAGCTTGTTCCGGTTCACGACCGACAGGAGCCGCCGATTCGCGTACCCGACGAAGCCCTCCTCCGTCGGGGCGACGTGGGCGACCACCTCTGGATGGCGGCTCCGGAAGAGGGCGATCAGCTCGCGGAGCTTCGGGAAGCGCTCGAGCAGCGATCCCTCGAAGACGGAGGCGGCGCAGAGCGGGAGGAGCCCCACCATCGACCGGACCTTCAGCCGCATCGCGCGCCCGTCGGGAAGGCGGAGGAGGTCGTAGTAGAAGCCGTCCGCCTCGTCCCACATCTCGTCCTCGTTCTCGCCGAGACGGTCCATCGCATACGAGATCCAGATGAACTGCTGGAGGAAGCGGTAGGCGTGCTCCTCGTAGACCGGGTCGCCCTCCGCGAGGAGCAGGGCCATCTCGAGCATGTTCTGGCAGTAGAAGGCCATCCAGGCCGTCCCGTCCGCCTGCTCGAGGGAGCCTCCCGTCGGGAGCGGTGCGCTCCGGTCGAAGACGCCGATGTTGTCGAGGCCGAGGAAGCCGCCGGCGAAGACGTTCTTCCCGGACGGGTCCTTCCGGTTCACCCACCAGTTGAAGTTGAGGAGCAGCCCCTGGAAGGAGTGCTCGAGGAACTTGATGTCCGCCCGCCCGAGGGTCTGCTCGAACTGGAAGAGGAAGAGCGTCGCCCAGGCGTGGACGGGGGGATTCACGTCGCTGAAGTTCCACTCGTAGGCCGGGATCTGGCCGTTGGGGTGGGCGTAGAGGCTCCGGAGCATCAGGAGGAGCTGCTGCTTGGCGAAGTCGAAGTCGACGAGCGAGAGGGAGAGCGTGTGGAAGGCGAGGTCCCACGCGGCGTACCAGGGGTACTCCCACTTGTCGGGCATCGAGAGGACGTCCCCGTTGAACATGTGGAACCACTCGGCGTTCCGGGGGGCCTGCCGCTTCCCGAGGAGCGGGTGGGCGTCCCGCTCGCGGAGCCACCGGTCGACGTCGAAGAGGTAGTACTGCTTCGACCAGAGCATTCCGGCGAGCGCCTGCCGGTGAACCCGCCGCTCGTCCTCGGTCAGGGAATGGGGGACGATCTTCCCGTAGAACTCGTCGGCGTCGGCGAGGCGGGCCGCCACGACGGCGTCGAAGGCGGGCCCGAAGGGGGCGCGGGGGAGCGGCTTCGAGAGGCGGAGCCGGACGGCGGCGGAGCCCCCCGCCGGCACGTCGAGGACGTACCGGGCCGCGGCCTTCGTCCCCGTCTTCGCGGGGTTCACGGCGCCGGCCTCGCCGCCGACGACGCACCGGTGGAAGGCGTCTTTCACCCACGGCGTCGGGTTCGGCCCTCCCCAGAGCCGCTCGACGTTGCTCTCGTTCTCCGTGAAGAGGAGCTCCGGGCTCCCCTCGCAGGCGAGCGTGTAGGCGCCCAGCTCGGGGTGGTTCGCCTCGATCCGCCCGGGCCCCGTCTCGCGAAGGGAGGGTTTCTGAACGCTCGCCTCCCACGACCAGGTGTTCCGGAACCAGAGCGTCGGGAGGAGGTCGAGGCGCGCCGCCTCGGGCCCCCGGTTGTGGACGGAAACCTTCACGAGGAGGTCCTCCGGCCCCTCCTTGGCGTACTCGACGAAGACGTCGAAGTACCGGCTCCCCTCGAAGGCTCCCGTGTCGAGGAGCTCGTACTCCATCTCCTCGCGCGACCGCCGCCCGTTCGTCTCGACGAGGTCCCGGTAGGGGTACTCCCGCTGCGGGTACTTGTAGAGGAACTTCATGTACGAGTGGGTCGGTGTCGAGTCGACGTAGAAGTAGTACTCCTTCACGTCCTCGCCGTGGTTCCCCTCGGCGTTCGTCAGGCCGAAGAGCCGCTCCTTGAGAATCGGGTCCTTCCCGTTCCACATCGCGAGGGCGAAGCAGAGGAGCTGTTTCTCGTCGGAGATCCCGCCGATCCCGTCCTCGCCCCAGCGGTAGGCGCGCGAGCGGGACTGGTCGTGCGTGAAGTAGCCCCACGCGTTCCCGTCGGCGCTGTAGTCCTCGCGAACCGTTCCCCACTGCCGCTCCGACAGGTACGGTCCCCACTTCTTCCAGGGGACGCCTTCCTCGCGGGCGTCGTTCAGGCGGGTCTGCTCGGTGCACTCGGTGAAGGCGGACCGGGACGAGGTACGGGCCATGGAAAACCTCCTGCTCCGATCCCGCCCCGCGGTCCGGGGGCGGGCCCCCTGACGAGCGGCACCGGCGGGGTCCGGGGCGTGGCGTCGCTCTCCGCGCGAGTCTATCCGGAACCGGCGGCCCCGCGGACGCCTCCCCGCCCATCCCGGGAGGGGATACTATTTCTCCCCTGGAAACGGGAAAAGAGAGGAGTCGTATGAAATCCTGCCGCGCGCACCTCGCGTTTCTGTCGATCGTCGTCCTCGTCCTGACCGTCCCGGCCGCCGGCCAACAGCCCGCCCCGCTCTCGGACCTGAAGGCCCCCCAGCCGACCGTGCCGGAGATCTTCTCGATCGAGGGACAGTTCGTCCGCGTCGCGTACAACAACGAAGGATTCGTGGTTCTCGGCTACCGCGTGGCGAACGCGTCGGTCGGCGAGGAGTGGATGCTCCTCGACGGGGGCGTCACGATGCGGCGGGGGGCGAAGGACGTCACCCTCACGCGCAACTCGTTCTCGGTGAAGACGCCGGACGGGAAGACGATCCCCCTCGCGACCCAGAAGGAGTACGCGGACGCCCTCTACCTCCAGCCCCTGAACCGGATGGCCCGGACGATGCGGGACTCCATCAACTACTTCCCGGTCGACGCGGTCCGCCCCTGCCCGATCCAGTTCTTCGCGGACGGCGGCGCCGGAAGCCCCCTGTCGTTCGACCAGTTCGACGCGACCTGGGAGCGGGCCTGCGTCGGCCGTCTCTTCTTCAAGATCCCCGCGAAGATCCAGACCGGCCAGCACTGGCTCGTCGTCAAGTTCGCGACGAGCGAGGTCCAGGTCCCCTTCCGGATCCTCACGAAGGACGAGGAGAAGGTCGCCCGGAAGAAGTGGGAGGACTTCAAGAAGGCGCTCGACGCCCAGATGGGCCAGTAACGGCGGACTCCGGCACCGGCATCCCGTGCCGGCTCGCGGAACGCCAGGAGAAAGGAGAGACCGGATGAAGATCGGCCGCGCATTCGTCGGTTCCGTGGCCCTCGCCCTTGCCGTCTCGGGGGCCCCGCTCTCGGCCCAGGAGGCGAAGAGCGAGCAGGACTGGAAGCACATGGAGAAGAGCGCCAAGCAGCAGCAGGTCGACGCGACAGCGGGCGCCTCGCTCGACCAGCTCCTGAAGGAGAACCCGAAGGCGAAGGAGCTGTTCGAGAAGGCCTACGGCTGGGCCGCCTTCGACAACCTGAAGCTCGGGTTCGTCTTCTCGGGGAGCGGCGGCAAGGGCGTCGCCGTCAACAAGAAGACGAACAAGCGGACCTACATGTCGATGGGGTCGGCCGGCATCGGCCTGACCTTCGGCGGGAAGAAGTACCAGGTCGTCTTCCTCTTCGCCGACAGCCAGACCTTCAACAGCTTCGTCAAGAAGGGGTGGCAGGCCACCGCCGCGGCGAGCGCGGAGGCCGGGAAGGCAGGGGGCGGCGCCCAGACCGGCTTCGTCAACGGGATGGCGATCTACCAGATCGATGCGAAGGGCCTGATGGCGAGCGCCGACATCTCGGGGACGAAGTACAAGGTGGACAAGGACCTGAACTGACGCGAACGGCGACGCCGGAGGCGGGAAACCGTCGCGCCCCCCGATGAGAGCCGACCGGCTCGGGGCCGCGCGCGGTTTCCTGCTCTGGGCGGGCGTCCTTTCACTGGCTCTCGGGCGGCCCGCGACGGCCTTCGACAGCAAGGGGCACAACGTCGTCGAGGCCACGGCCTACCGGACCCTCATTGAGGGACGCGACGGGCAGCCGTCGCGCGTCGAGGTCCTCCGGTACCTGATCAACGACGGCGCGCTCGACGCCCCCTACTGCTTCGGCTGGGGCGACAAGCCGCCGCGTGACTGCGCGACCGCTCCCGGAAGGAACCCCCTCCTCTGCTGGCCGCAGCCGGAGACCGACCGGCCGGACGCCTTCTTCCGCCGCCAGTTCAGCGATCCCGGACAGTGCTTCCACTACATGGGGACGCTGACCGACGCCCTGTCAGACCCCTTCCCGGGCACCTCCGTCCCCCGGAGCCTGGCCACGAGCGCCGTCGTCCGCTGCAACGACCTTCTGGACGGGCTCCTCCGGCAGATCGTCGTGGACGGGGGGCCGGGGACGCGCCGGAGCGGCTTCGGCCTCTACGAGATGATGCACGCCGTCGCCGACTCCTTCTCGGGGGCGCACACGGAACGGGCGGGGGAGCGGGTCGACTACCTCCGCGTCTGGAAGCCGATCGAGAAGCTCCCGGGAATCCCGACGAGCCGGTCGAAGAAGATCCCCGACGGCGTCTACCACGAGTGGGACGACCACCGGGACAAGGCCTACGTTCTGGAGGGGAGCGAGACCGCCTGCGAGACGCGGACCGACCACCCGTACGACGTCCCGTACGAGTGCCTCTCGGAGGAAGGGAACCGCGCCCGGCTGGCCCTCGTCGACCTCCTCGTCCTCGTGAGGGACCTGCGGGCTGCGCAACTGGCCGCGCCACCCGGGACGGACACGAAGCCCGAGCGGTCGGCGGCGTGGCGGAGCTACCGGGCGAAGTGGTTCACGGCGGTCCATCCGTGCGAGGAGGCCGAGTGCGCGGTCCGGCAGCCGCCGGATCCGGCGACGGGTCGGTATGCGTTCCTCGGGCTCGACGCCCGGTACAACGCCACCGCGAAGTACGTCGACGTGGCGGCGCGCGGCACGGTGCTCCGGTACGCCGAGGACATCAACCCGTTCGTCTACACGCTCAACGCGAGCCTCGGATACCGGAGCTACGAGGGGGGCGGGAACGCCGGCTTCGCGGCCCTCGGCTTCGACTTCACCCTGCCGATCGGATTCAAGGCCGCCATCGGATTCACGCCGGCCGAGGTGCGGGCCGTCGTCGGGGCCTCCGCCGGGAGCGCCGACGTCGTGACGCGGCTCCTCCGGTTCCAGATGGGGCTCGGCGAGCGGCTCGCCCTGACCCTCGACGCGCCCCTCGAGGTCAACTGGCGCAAGCCGCAGGCGCAGTGGTCCTTCGGCGTCGGCCTCAACTACGGTCTCGGCTCGCGCCGGTTCGTCGGAGGCGACACGCTTCTCCACCACGACAAGGAGAAGTCGGAGCGGCTGGACGCGGCGTGGGCGCCGCCGCCGGCCCCGTACGGGCGTCTCCAGGGACGGGTCGCGACGCTCTACTTCATCACCGGGATCTCGGTGACGCAGACACCGACTCCCGCCGTGGAGGGGCAGGCGTACGGCCTCGGGATGCTCGGCGTCGAGATGGGGTGGGACCGCGACCGCTGGGGGGGCAAGTACCCCTTCACCCCCGTCGTCTCGCTGGCCGCCGGGTACCGGAGAACGTCGGGAGAGTCCGGCTACCTGACCGGGACGCTGGGCGTCGGCGTCCGCTGGTACGTCCTCGGACCCCTCGGCCTCTCCGTCACGGCCGTCCGCGTCGAAGGGGGACCGAAGATCCGGGGCGGCGGCGAGGTCGACGCGACGGAGGGGGTCCGCGGCCCGCCGGGGAGCGAGTACTACCTCCTGGCCGGCTCCCGCGTCGGCGTTGCGTTCCGGGCGGGCATCTTCGACCTCCTCGTCGAAGGCCCGACGATCGCCTGGTCCTCGGACCCCTTCGGCTCGAAGGAGATCCTCAGCTTCCGCCTCGGCATCCGGCTCCAGTGACACCGGCCCTCGGCGAGCGCGGCCGTGACGCCCCGGATCTCGAGGAAGCCGGTGCCGACGCCGACAGGGCTAGTTCAGATCGGAGTCCTTCGAGTACTTCGTCCCCTTGACGGCGAGCTCGGCGGCGAGGCCCTTGTCCGTCAGCTGGTACATCCAGACGCCGGGCGAGACGGAGAGGGCGCCCGCGAGATCGCCCCCCTTGTCGCCGGCCTTGGCGGCCGCCGTGGCCTCTCCGCCCGCCTCCCAGCCGGAGTTGATGAAGCTGTTCAGGGCTCCCTCGCTCTCGAAGACGAAGACGACACGGAACTTCTTCACGCCGATCCCGAGTCCCGCCTGGACCTCGAACATCTTCATGAAGGTCTCGGCCTTCGACTTCGTGTTGACCGCGAGGCCCTGCCCCTTGCCGCTTCCCGCGACGAGGATCTTCATCCCGAAGTTGCTGAAGACGGCGTAGCCGGCCGACTTCGCGACCGCCTGCTTTGCCTTCGGCTGGACCTTGTAGAGCTTGTTCAGCGTCTCGGTCGCCATCTTCCGGACCTCGGCCCGCTCCTTCTGCTTCTCCTTCTCGGACATGGCGCCGAGGGCGGGCGCGCCCGCGAGGCCGGCGGCGAGAAGCCCGATGACGGAGCCGGCGAGCATCCGCCGGATGATCCGGAGTTCGAACCGATGGAGGTTCTTCATCTCGTATGTCTCCTGTTCCTTGAGGTTCTGCAACCCAGGCGTCCGTTCCACCGGCCGGCGGCCCGGACGATCAGCGTTCCTCGAAGATCGCACGATGGCAGAAGCCGGCGAGGGCGGCGCCCACGAGCGGGGCCACCCAGAAGAGCCAGAGTTGCTCGAGCGCCCAGCCCCCGACGAAGAGGGCGGGACCCGTGGAGCGGGCCGGGTTGACCGAGGTGTTCGTGACGGGAATCGAGATCAGATGGATCAGGGTCAACGCGAGGCCGATGGCGATGCCGGCGAATCCCGACGGCGCCTTGCCGTGGGTCGCGCCGAGGATGACGACGAGGAACATGAACGTCATCACGACCTCGCAGACGAACGCGGCCAGGAGGCCGTACTGCCCCGGCGAGTGCGCACCGTAGCCGTTCGAGGCGAATCCTCCGGCCAGATCGAACCCCGCCTTGCCGCTCGCGACCACGTAGAGAACGCCCGCTCCGGCGATCGCTCCCGCGACCTGGGATACGACGTAGGGAACGAGCTCCGAGCCCGGGAAACGCCCTCCGGCCCAGAGCCCGACGGAGACGGCCGGGTTCAGGTGGCAGCCGGAGACGTGCCCGACGGCGTACGCCATCGTCAGGACCGTCAGGCCGAAGGCCAGCGCGACCCCGAGCAGCCCGATCCCCACGTTCGGAAACGCCGCCGCGAGGACGGCGCTGCCGCATCCCCCGAGAACGAGCCAGAAGGTCCCGATGAACTCCGCGGCAAGCTTCTTGGTCATGGATTACCGATCCTTTCATCCGGCGCGGGCTGAGTATCCGGCGCCATGGAACGTCCGCCCACCCGAGCGGGTGCCTTCGGTGACGAGGGCGACCCGGCGATATGGCGGCGATTCACGGTTCGTTCCCTCGATCGACGCGACCCGGGCCTGACGACTCCATCGCCTCCACGAGGCTCTTCGCGCCCGAACCCCAGCGGGAGACCGTCTTCAGGGCCTCGGTGAAGGGGACGTTCAGGGGATGCACTCGTCGCCGCTCGAGGACGTAGACGGCGCCTGCGAGCGGTGTGGGGATCGACGGGACGAGGACCGTGTACCGTCCGTCCGCGAACTCCTCGATGATGAAGGCCGGGACGAGCGCCTCCTCGATCTCGGCGAGCGCGGGCCTCCAGACGTGCTCCCGACTCGCCCCCGCGACCTGCTGCGTCAGGCTCCGGAGAAGGGCGTAGCCCGGGATCCTCTCGAAGAAGGAGCGCTCGACCTTCTCCCGGGCCACCCGCCCCGCCCGTGTCTGGACGGCCGCGCCGACCGCGACGCAGACCAGGAGGACGAGAAGCAACGAGAGGGCGGTCTCGGCGGGGAAAGAGCCCGGGAGGAGAAGGGCGACGGGCCGGACGATTCCGGCGACCGACTTCATCGCCTTGAGGAGGAGAAGGACCGCCAGGTAGATCGGGACGATGATGAGGAGGCCGGTCAACAGGGACTTCGTCGCGAAGGCGAGCGCCTTCTTCAAGTGAGCACCTCCCCCCGGACTCGGGGAACGCCGGCCATCAGTACTCGTCGAAGTACTTCTGGATCTGCTTCGGGTCGGTCGTCTTCGTCAGGGCGAGGCGCAGGAGGACCCGCGCCTTCTGCGGGTTCATCCCGAGGGAGGCGACGAAGCCGAGCTTGTCGTCGTCCAACTCGACGTTCCGTCCCACCTGCCCCGTGACGACGCGCGAGGAGCGGACGCAGACGATCCCCTTCTTCGCCTGGGCGGCGAGGGCCTTCACGGCCGACGCGGTCATGTTCCCGTTGCCCACGCCGGCGACGACGATCCCCTTCGCGCCGGCCGCGGCCGCGGCGTCGATCATCAGGCCGTCCATGTTCTCGTGGGCCATGACGATGTCGACGCGGGGGAGGTCGGTGACGCCGTCGAGCGAGAACTCGGACGACACGGTGTGCCGGCCGACCGGACCGCAGAAGAAGGTGGCCTCCCCGTAGGCGACCGTCCCGACGAGGCCCCGGAGCGGCGACATGAAGGTCTGCACCGCCGTCGTGCTCGTCTTGGTGAGGGACGAGGCCCCGTGGATCCAGTCGTTGACGACGACGAGGACCCCGAGGTTCATGGCGTTCCGGTTCGCGGCGACGGCCACGGCGTTGAAGAAGTTCAGCGGACCGTCGGCCGAGAGGGCCGTGGACGGGCGCATCGCGGCGGTCAGGACGACGGGCTTCCGCGACTTGACGACGAGGTTCAGGAAGAAGGCCGTTTCCTCGATCGTGTCGGTGCCGTGCGTGATGACGACGCCGTCGACGTCGGCCATGGCCACGAGCTCGTTGATCCGGCGGGCCAGCTTGAGCCAGACGACGTCGTTCATGTCCTGGGAGCCGATGTTGGAGATCTGCTCGCCCCGGAGGTTCGCCAGCTTCCTCGCCTGGGGGACGGCCGCGAGGAGCTGCTCGACCCCGACCTGCCCGGAGGTGTAGCCGGCCTGCACGTCCGTGGCGGCCGCGCCGGCGATCGTCCCGCCCGTGGCGAGGACGACGACCGTCGGCAGGGCGCCCTTGGCGGCCGGCGCCTGGGCGAGGGCGGGGACGGCCGCGAGGGCGAGGAGAAGGACGAGGGCGAGGGAGACGAGACGGGTTCTCTCCATGAGGGGACCTCCTATTTCGTGAGCATCACGATGACGGGGCCCCACGCGGTCAGAAGGATGTTCCCGATCGCGTAGGGGACGGTGTAGCCGAGGACGGGAAGCTTGGACCCCGCTTCGTCCTGCACGGCGCGGAGCGCGGCCGTGACCGTGCCCGCCCCCGTGCAGGCGCCGAAGAGGATCACGGGGTTCATCTTGAGGACGTACCGCCCGAAGAGGAGGGCGGCGATGTGCGGCGTGACGGCGACGACGAGGCCGACGACGAGGAGGCTGGGGCCGGTCTCCTTCAGCCCCGAGACGAAGCTCGGGCCGGCCGAGAGGCCCACGACGCCGATGAAGACCGCCAGCCCCACCGTGTCGAAGATCCAGAGCGCGGCCTCGGGGATCCGGCCGAAGAGGGGGCGGACGGAGCGGAGCCACCCGAAGACGAGCCCCATGATCAGCGCCCCGCCCGAGGCCGTCAGGCTGAGGGGGAGCCCTCCGACGGTCACGGAGAGGAGGCCGACGAAGCCCCCGAGGAGGATCCCGAGGCCGAGGAAGACGACGTCGGTCTCGCTCGAGGGCCGCTCGACGTAGCCGAGGGCCTTTCCGGCCCGCGCGACGTCCGTCGGCGTTCCGGCGATCTGGAGGAGGTCGCCGCGGTTCACGACGGAACCGGGGGCGATCGGCATCTCCTCGCCGCCCCGGACGTGCTTGAGGAGGGCGACACCCCGGCCGTGCTCCTCGGCGAGGTCCTGAAGCGTCCGCTCGGCCGCTTCCCGGTTCGTGACGACCGCGTCCACGGTCGTGATCGGGAAGTCGAGGAGATCGCGGTCGTGTTCCTCTTCGCCGAAGGCGGCGCTGCGGTCGTGATGGACGCGCCGCCGGGCCACGATGGCGACGTGGTCGCCGGCCGCGAGGACGGTCTCCGGGCTCGCCTCGACCAGCACCCCGACGCGCCGGAGGCGGGGGACGAAGACCCGGTCGGGGGCGAAGGATGATTCGAAGTCCGAGACGCGCCGGCCGGCCTCGAAGACCGGCAGGAGATAGGCGCGGGTGTCCCAGTCCCGGTAGGCCGACTGGACGCCGGGCTCGTGGACCGGGCCGCCGGAGAGCGTCGCCTCGAGCTTCTTCGACTCCTCCTTCAGGTTCACCCGGAGGAGCCGCGGCGCGAGGTTCGCGAGGAACCAGACGACGAAACCCGTCCCGACGAGGTAGCTGACGGCGTAGGCGACGGGGATCTGGTCGAGGAGGCGCTTCCGCTCGGCCTCGGGGAGGGGGAGCCGGTTGATCGTCTCGCCCGCCGTGCCGATGACGGTCGACTCCGTGAAGGCCCCGGCCATCAGCCCCGCCGCCGTCCCGCAGTCGTACCTGAAGACTTTCGCGGCGGCGACGGTCGTCAGGAGGCTCGTGACGCAGAGGACGAGGGTGAGCGAGACCTGCGCCAGGGCGTTCTTCTTCAGCCCCCGGAAGAACTGCGGCCCGACCTTGTACCCCGTGGCGAAGAGGAAGAGGTCGAAGAAGACGAGCTTCACGACGGGGTTGACCTGGATGCCGAGCTGGCCGACGACGACTCCGGCAAGGAGGGTCCCCACGACGTTTCCGAGCTTGAAGGTGCCGAACTTCACCCGCCCGATCAGGAAGCCGAGGGCGAGCGTCAGGAAGATGGCGAGCTCCGGGTTCTGCCGGAGGGCGTCCGCGAAGTACGTCATGGCGTCCGTTCTACCTCACCGGGCCACGAAGAGGATCCAGGGGGTGCCGACGAGCAGGAGGACGAGGACGTTGAAGAGCGTCGTGATCGTCCCGAGACGGTAGAGCTCCCCCTGGGTCAGGTACCCGCTCCCGACGACGAGGAGGTTCGCGCTGGAGGCCTGCGGGGTGATGGTCGAGAAGTAGCTCGTCGAGACGAGGAGGGCGAAGCCGAGGAGCGGGACCGGGACGCCCAGCTGCGCCCCGACGCCGAGGAAGACGCCGAAGAGGGCGAGGACGTGCGCCGTCTGGCTGACGAAGAGGTAGTGGAGGAGGACGTAGGCGAGGACGAGGACCGCGTACGCCGCGAGCCACGGGAGGCCGCCGAGAGCCCCGCCCAGCCTCTGGCCGAGATACCCCATGAAGCCGAGCGTGTTGAGCTGGCCGCTGAGCGTGTAGAGGATCGCGAACCAGATGAAGGTCGCGAGGACGTCCCCCTGCTGTCCGATGTCCTTGAGCGTCAGGACACCGGAGGCGAGAAGGACTCCGAGGCCGAGGAACGCGACGGCCGTCAGGTCGACCTTCAGGGTCCCCGCCAGCGCCCAGAGGAGGACCATGACGACGAAAGTGACCGAGACGACCTTCTCGTCGCGGGAGAGCCTCCCCATCGCGGCGAGCGCCTTCTTCGCCGCGGCCGGCGCCTCGGGAGTCTCCTTCACCTCGGGGGGGAAGACCTTGTAGAGAAGGAGCGGCAGCCCCGCCAGGAGGACGAGCGTCGGGAGAAGGGAGGCGAGAAGCCACGAGCCGAAGGAGACGGAGAAGCCCATCGACTTTCCGATCTCGGCCCCGAGCGGGTTCCCCGCCATCGCGGTGAGCCAGAGGGCGGAGGAGAGGGAGAGCGTCGCCATGCCGCAGAACATCAGGTAGGCGCCGAGCCGCCGACGGGTCGCTTCGTCCGGCTTCGACCCGCCCCCTTCAGCGAGGGAGAGGACGAGCGGATAGAGAACGCCGGAGCGCGCCGTGTCGCTGGGGAAGGCCGGGGCGATGACGGCGTCGAGGAGGAAGACGCTGTAGCCGAGGCCGAGCGTCGACTTGCCGAACAGGGAGACGACGAGATGGCCGAGTCGCTGGCCGAGCCCGCACTTCACGATCGCCTTCGCCACGAGGAAGGCGACGACGATCAGGAGGATCGTGCCGTTCGCGAAGCCCGCGTAGGCCTTCGCGGGGGGAAGGACGCCCGAGAGGACCGCGACCGCGACGGCGAGGACGGAGGCCGTCAGGATCGGGAAGGCCCCGACGATGACCGAGGCGATCGTCGCGGCGAAGATCGCGAAGAGGCGCCACGCGGGAAGGGTGAGTCCCGCGGGGACGGGGCAGAACCAGATCGCGAGACCGAGAGCGAGGACGGCGAGGCGCGCGACGAGCGTCTTCGCCGCGGGAGTCACCTCGGCACCTCGCGCCCCGGAGACGCGACTCGCGTCCGCCCCTCGATGTCGGTGAAGCGGCCGCCGATCTCCCCCGACTCCGCCGCGACGACGTACTGCCAGCGGAGCGTGAACGAACCTTCGAGGCGGGCGTAGCGTCCGGTCCCGCCCGTGATCGTCGCGGTCGCCTTCCGGCCGGTCTCCAGGGCCTCGGCCCGGGCGGAGCAGAAGATGCGGTCCCCCTTCTCGTCCGTGAAGACCATCCGGCCGACGAGGAGCGCCTCGCCGTCGTCGAAGGCGAAGACCTCCCCGAGGAAACCTCTCCCGAGCCCTTCTCCCCCCGTTACCGTGAACGGGCCCGAGACGTGGATGAGGGCGGCGGGGCGGACCCCTCCGGCCGGGAGGAGCTGGCGCGTCCCCTGCAGGGTCCACGCCGCCGTGAACGGCCGCCAGCCGTCCGGCGCGGGCTCCTCGGCCCGCGCCGGAAGGTAGGGGGCCGCCAGCGCCGCCGCGAGCGCCGCCGCCGCGAGGCGGGCGCGGGGTCTCACCGCGGGCGCCCCTGGCCGGTCATGGCGCCGGGGTCCATCACCTTCGCGAGCTGCTTCTCGGTGAGGACCTTCTTCTCGCGGAT
>DAOMFB010000005.1:5889-20672 GCA_035429585.1 Thermoanaerobaculia bacterium | reverse complement strand
GTAGGTCCCGCCGGCGGCGACGACCACCGCCGCGAGCTGCTCGAACAGGCCGACGACCTCGAAGCGCAGCCGGTCGGGGCGCGCGACGACGACGTTCTGGGGGCGGTTCAGCTTGAAGTCCGGGCCCGTGAGGGCGACCCGGGCGGAGAAGGAGGCGAAAATCGTAGCCGCTTTTCTGCGGGATACGCTCAACAGCGTCACGCCGGAACAAGCCAAAGGCAAAGACACAACCCTGCTGCGCCAGATGCTGGACAAGGGCTATCACGTGTTGGGCAACGCCAAGGTGGGCCAGGATGTGCTGTCTCTGACCCTGAAGAGCATACGCACCGGCTTGATGATAGGTACGCTGACCACCCTGGTGCTCCTGCCCATGGAGGTTTTCCTGGGGGTGCGGGCCGGTCACGGTGCTGAGATCCTGCCCATGGTGCTGGACCAGTTGCTGCACCTTGTCGATCACTTCCGGGTCCACAAACAGGCCGAAGGAGGCGCTCAGGAAACTGAGGTAAGTCGGGGCGTTGTCCAACACGCTGGAAAGCACGCCGCTGCCCCAGTAGAAAAGGCCCGGTGTGGGCTGTCCCAGTCGGGCGGCGTTCCCCTGCAGCCAATCCAATTCCGGCAGCATGGTCGCGAAGATGCCAATGAAGAGGATGGCCACCTCCTGAATGGGATGAAAGTCGAAGTGGTTCGCCGCGTGCACCTCTTTGCGCGTGGTAAACCAGGAACCGACCGCCGCTCCGGCCATCAGCGCTTCGCGCACAAAGATCGGCCGCGTCACAAACACCGCGCCGAGGATCACCCCCAGCCAGGCGGGCCGGACGGGGATCCGGACCCGCATCACGCCCCGCTCGGCGAGGCGCGTGGCCAGCTCTCCCGCCGAGAAGAGGGCGACGAGCCGCCCCTCGACGAGGATCGCGATCCGGTCGGCCAGCTGCTCCACGTCGCCGAGCTGGTGCGAGGTGAAGAGGACGGTCTTTCCGGCGCGGCGCCGCGCCTCGACGAGCCCGTAGAAGGCACAGAGGCCGTCGGGGTCGAGGGCGGCCGTCGGCTCGTCGAGGAGGAGGACCGGCGCGTCGGGCAGGACGGCCACGGCCAGGCCGAGCCGCTGGACCATCCCGCCGGAGTAGGTTCCGACGGCTCGCGCGGCCGACCCGTTCAGCGAGGCGAGGCGGAGCGCGTCGTCCACCCGCGCGGCCGGGACGCCGCGGAGCTTCCGGTAGAAGTCGAGCACCTCGCGCCCCGAGAGGGCCTCGGGGAAGGAGACGCGCTGCGGCAGGTACGAAAGGGCCTTCCGCGCCGCCGGCTCCTCGGCCGGGCGGAGCGGCCCGCCGGAGGCTCCCACGAGCACGCGCCCGGCCGTGGGGCGGACGAGCCCCGCCGCGGCCTTGAGCGACGTCGTCTTGCCCGAGCCGTTCGGGCCGAGGAGGGCCACGACCTCCCCCGTTTCGACGGAAAGGGTCAGCCCCTCGACGGCCCGCTGGCGGCCGTAGCTCTTGTGGAACGCCTCGAAGCGGATCACGCGCCCCCCCGGCGCCCGAGGATAACCGCGGCGAGTCCGAGGCCGAGAGTGACGGCGCTCGCCAGGAGGCCCTTCCCGTCGGCGCGCCGCCGCTCCGCCCCGGCGCGCGGGACGTCGGGGAGGACCGGGGGGCGCGCGAGCGGCCGGCGGTCCTCGGCCTCGACCCGCCGGAGGACGGGAAAGGCCCGTTCCGCCGCGCCGAGGGCGGTCGCGGCGAGGCTCCGCGCCACGAGGTCGGCCGCCGTGAGGTTTCCCCGGAGGTGGTCGAAGACGTTCGTCAGGGTGTACGCGCGGTCGGAGCGGCCGTCGCCGTCGAGATCGGGCTCGTCGTTCTCGGACCAGTAGTTGCCGTCGAAGTCCGTGTCGGTCCGCCGGCCGACGAGCGTGAGGGGCGTCAGGTTCGCGACGAAGACGTTGTCCCTGAAGACGTTCTCGCCGCAGGAGTCGAAGAGGACGATGGCCGTGTCGGACTCGGCGACGACGTTCCGGACGAAGCGGTTCCGGTACGAGCCCTCGAGGAAGATGCCCCGCGCGTTGTCGGCGATGAGGTTGTCCTCGGCCACCACGTCGTCGCAGGTCTTGAAGAGAAGCCCCACGCTGGCGAAGCCGCGGTTGTGGAGGAAGCGGTTCCGGCGGAACGTGATGCGGCGCGAGTACATGAGGGCCGTCCCCGCGGCGCCGTTCTCGAAGAGGTTGTCCTCGAAGACGTTGTCGTCGGAGAACATGTAGTGGAGGCCGTACCGGAGGTCCCGGGCCGTGTTCCTCGCGATGAAACCGTGCCCGGCCGACTGGATGTAGATGCCGTCGCGGACGTCCTCGATCGTGTTGCCCGTCAGCGTGTAGCCGTCGGTGTCGTAGATGTGGATTCCCGAGCCCTTCTCGCCGGCGTCGCGCCCCGGGATGCCGCGGATCGAGCAGTTCTCCACGCGGACGCCGTTCGCCTCGCGGAGGTAGATGCCGAAGACGCTCCCCCGGATCCGGTCGTCGCGGAGGACCGCGCCGCCGGCCGCCACGTGGATCCCGGCGGAGTCCTTCGCGAGGTCTCCCCCTTCCCGCCCGTCGATGTCGAAGCCCTCCACGGTGACGTTCGCGGCCCGGATCCGGACGACGCTTCCACCCCCCGAGCCGAGGAGGAGCGGCCGCCCCTTCCCGACGAGCGTCACCGGCTTGTCGAGGTAGAGGTCGCCCGGGTAGGTGCCGGGGCCGACCTTCACGAGGCCTCCCGGCGGCGCCGCGTCGAGGCGCGCCTGCAGGGGGGACGTCTCGGCCGCCTTCGGCCTCCCCTCCAGCGTCCCCGGGGAGATCGGCGCCATCTCCCCGGAGATCTGAAGGAGAAGGACGAGCGGCGCGAGCGTCATGTCGCGTCGCGAAGCGCGCCCGCCGGTCTCCGGCGCCCCTGCCTCCACGCGACGACGACCGCGAGCGCGAGACAGAGGGCGACGACGCCGAGGGCGTACGAGCCGAGGCCGGGATACGAGTAGACGCCGAAGTTCGCGAGCTGCTTGAAGCCGAACATCGGCGGCATGAAGGGGTCCACCCGGACCGCCGCCGTCGGCGCGAGGTTGTGGCCGTACCACCAGAGCTTGTACCCGAACGACCAGATCGAGAAGGCCCCGAAGTAGAGGTAGAGGACGAGGCAGTCCAGCGCGTGGGCGAGCTTTCCGAGGACCGCCGCGCGCAGGATCAACAGGCCGAGCCCTCCCACGACGAACGGGATCCACTTGAACTCGGTGAAGTCCTTCGCCTCGAGGTCCTTCATCCCGATGTAGTGGTTGAGGACGTTGATCTCCTTGATGTCCTGGCCCTTGTTCCCCCCTTCCAGCCTCCAGCTGTAGATCCCCATCCGGAGCCCCTCGGGGTACTGGGGCGCGAACATCGTCAGGGTCCAGAGCGGGAAGACGTACGACGGGATCAGGAAGACGAAGGCCAGGACGAGGAGCGCCCGCGGCCCGAGGTCGAGCGGCAGGTCGAGGATCCGGTTGCTTTTTTCGAAGAAGGCTTTCATGGAAAATCGCGGGGAGGCCGCCGGGCGGGGCCTCCCCGCTCCCCCTCTCCCCCCGGTCAGCCTTTCGGCTTGACGATCAGGTAGCCCTGCATCTCCTGGTGGAGCGCCGAGCAGAAGTTCGTGCAGTAGTACGGAAAGACGCCGGCCTTGTCGGCCTTGAACGTGACGGCCTTCGTCTCGCCCGGGTCGACCACGATGTTGATGTTGTAGTCGAGCAGCCCGAAGCCGTGCAGCTCGTCGGTCGTCTGCTCGATGTTCGTCATGGCGACCTTGACCGTGTCGCCCTGGTTCACCTCGATGACCTGCGGCGTGATCGTGGAGCGGACGAGGACCACCTTGGCGAGGACGCTGGTCCCCTGGCGGGTGACGCCGGCGTCCTTGATGTCCCAGATCGCGAGCGGATGCTTGTTCTCTTCCTTCGGGTAGACCTCGATCGGCTTGATCTTGTCGGCCTTCACCATCTGGGCGTAGTGCGGCTCGGGCTCGGTGAAGGCGTCGTAGAGGAGCTTCATCTTCTCTTCGCTGATGTCCACGAGCTGCGACGACTCGGGCTGCGACGGGCCGACCGAGAGGTGCCGGCCGTGCGAGAGCTTGTTCAGGCCGACGAGGTACTTGCCGTCGGGGCTGACCGTGTCGCCCTCGGCCGCGCAGAGGTGGCCGATGGAGTACGACATCGGGACCTTGTCCACGACCTCCCACGTCCCGAGCTTCCACTTCGCGATGGCGCTGTCGACGAAGAGCGACGTGTAGGCATAGCCGTCCGGCCCGAACTGCGTGTGGAGCGGGCCGAGGCCGACCGGGATCTCGGCGTCCTTGATCGACTCGTACTTCAGGACGGGGATGCCGTCCTCGTCGCCCGAGAAGTCCTTGTTCTGGATGGCCGTCTTGACCTTCTCGAAGTTGAAGGCGGTCGTGACGCCCTGGAGCTTTCCCGACCCGATGATGTACTTGCCGTCGGGCGAGACGTCGACGCCGTGGGGGGACTTCCCGCACGGCATCAGCCAGACGAGGCCCGGCACCTTCTTCGGGTCGATGACCTTGACGCCGCCGATCATGTCGCCCTTCCCTTCGGCGACGGCCTTCTCGACGGCCTTCCAGTCGACGGCCGCGATGTAGTCGCGGTCCCGCTGCGCGGAGGTCACCTCGAGCTTGCCGGTGGCGCGCTCCGAGTTGTAGCAGGTCCAGAACATCCAGCCGTCGGAGGCCTTCTTGCCCGCGTCGCCGAGGTCCCAGTCGAAGGGGGGCGTCAGGATCTCCCACGCCTGCGACATCTGGCCCGTCTTCGGGTCGATCTTCACGCCCACGAGAATGCCCTTGTAGTCGGTCGCGTACTTCTCGATCGGAGCCACCGTCCCTTTCGGGACCGGAATCGAGAAGCGGGAGGCCATCATGGCGTACTCGGTGTTCGGCGTGACGAAGGCGGAGCCGTGGTTTCCGGAGAGGTTCGCGATCGGCCCGAGGATCTGCTTCGTCTTGAAGTCCCGGAGGTCGATCCGCGCGATCCGGCCGTTCATGTCGTTGATGAAGAGCCAGCGGCCGTCGTAGTCCCCGTTCGTCTCGGAGAGAGAGGGGTGGTGGGCGTCGCCCCAGCTCAGGTTCCCGAGCATCGCCTTCGACTCGTCGTCGAAGCCGTAGCCGGTCCCGGGATAGGGCGTGAAGACCGGGATGGTGGAAAGGTGCCGCATGGAGGGGACGCCGTAGACGTAGACCTGTCCCGAATGCCCCCCCGACGAGAAGAGGTAGTACTCGTCGAGGTCGCCCGGGGCGACGTAGGTCTTCATGGCGGCCACGGCGACGTCCGATTTCGTCTCCGCGCCCGCCTTCTTGGCCGCCTTCGGTCCGCTCGGGGCGCAGCGGCCGACGAGGAGGCCCGCGGCCACGAGGACCACGAGGACTCCCCAGCTCAGGATCGACTTCTTCTTCTCGCTCATCTTTTCTCCTCCGGTTTCTCCTTCGACCGTCGTCGTTCGTTCCGGGAGCGTCAGTGCGCGGCCGACGTCTTCGTGGCCGCCGTCTTCTGCTTCTGGTATTCCGCGTAGGCCTCACGGACCTTCTGGATCGCGACGAGCTTCTCCTCGGGCGTGAGGACGATCTGCCGCGACAGGACGACCGACATCGTTCCGGTCGGGCTCTGGAGGAAGTCGTCCAGGGTCCGGCCGAAGCGGCTCTGGACGTCCTCGACCGCCATCGAGAGGTCGGGGCCGATCTGCGCCGGGCTCTTGACGCCGAGCGACGAGATGTTGTGGCAGATGAAGCAGCCCGTCTTGACGAACCAGGCGCCGGGCCCGGTCTTCATCCGCTGCTCCTCGGCGATCTCCTCGGGGGTCTGCGGATCGGTCCTCGCCACGCCGGGCCGGAACTCGACCGGGGCCGGGGCGCGCCGCCACGACATGACGAGCATCGCGAGGGACTGCGCGTCCTTCGTCCCGAAGTTGAAGTTCGGCATGACGGTGTCGGGGGCGAGCGCCTTGGGCTCCTTCAGGTGCGCCACGTGCCAGGCGAAGGCGGTCCGCTGGCCCGAGAGGCGGCTCATGTCGAACTGCTCGGCCGCCTTCTCCCCTTCCCACGTCAGGTCGGGGCCGATCGTCCCGCCGCGCCCGTTGATGACGTGGCAGGCGCGGCACCCCTTCGCGGCGACGAGCTTCTTCGCGTTGTTGATGAAGTCGGCCCCCTTCGTCTCCCGGTCGTACCGGTGGCAGACGTTGCAGTTCATCTGCATGAGGGCCGACTTGTCGTCGACGATCGAGTACTCCGTCCCGAGCTGCTGCCCGAGGAGCGGTTCCTCCCAGTGCGGCATGGGGCCGTGCGCCGTCTCCATGTCGATCGAGTAGCCCTGCCCGCCGTGGCACGACGTGCAGCCGTACTTCTCGACGGGGTGCGCCTTCAGCGGCTCGGGCGGGTGGGTCCGGAAGGGGTGGTCGGCCTTCTCGAACCCCTTCCAGAGGATCCCCTGGTGGCAGGTGATGCAGCGGTCGGCGTTGCCGAGGTCTTTGACCCAGATCTGCTGGGTTCCCGACGGAATCGGCTTCGCCTTCTCGGCTCCGTACTTCTCCGCGACCATCTTCCGGAACTCGGACTGGTACCAGCGCCAGTCGTGGCGGCGGTCGCTCCAGGCGAAGAGGATCGTCGAGACGATCAGAAGGAGGCCGACGGCGGCGAGGACCGGGCGGTCGAGCTTCGGGTAGGGGGAGTCCGTTCGCTTTTCCATCTCAGATCCTCGAGGGGATTTCGGGCCACGCCTGCCACGGCCAGTAGAAGTGCCAGTACGGGCCGCGCATGAACGTCCCGACGACGGTCAGGACGAGGATGAAGAGGCAGATCGCGAGGAAGACCGCGTTCTGCCTCTTCCGGTCGCCCGCGAACCAGACGCCGGCGCCCGCGGCGGCGCTCCGGTCCAGCCAGGGCCAGAGCGTCAGGAGGGTGACGAGGATTCCCGGCAGGATCACGCCGCCGAGGAAGGCGCCGTTGATCGTGAACTTCCCGATCTTGACGGTCGTGATCGTCACGATCTCCTGGAGCCAGAGGAAGTACCACGGGGCCTTGGCCGGGTTCGGCGTGACGAGCGCGTTGGCCGGCTCCTCGAGCGGCGACGGGACGAAGACGGCCAGCATGCCCACGATCGCGATCGTGCCGAGGACGACGATGGCGATCCGGCGGACGAGGTCGTTCACCGCGTTGACGGTCAGGTCCGGCGCCTCCAGGGAGGCCGCCCGGATCGTCGGGGCCGTTCCCCGGGCCACGCCGAGGAGGGTGTACGTCTTGGTCGGGGCAACGCCGGTCTCCCTCGCTTCCGCGAGGAGCGCCTGCCGGTCCGCCTTGGCGAGCCCGCCGTCCTTCCGGACGCGCCACATGTGGTACGCGAAGAGGACGCCGAGAGCCGCTGGCAGGAGGATGCAGTGGAGGACGTAGAAGCGGAGGAGCGTCGACTGGTCGATCGTCCGGCCGCCGAGGAGGAGCTCGCGGACCGTCGGGCCGACGAGCGGAATGGAGCTGGCGATGTTCGTTCCGACCGTGACGGCCCAGTAGGCGAGCTGGTCCCAGGGAAGGAGATAGCCCGTGAAGGAGAGGAACAGGGTGAGGAGGAGCATGACGACGCCGATCACCCAGTTCCACTCGCGCTTCTGTCCGCGGCCGCTCCCGTTCTTGTAGGCGCCCGTCAGGAAGATCCGTACGAGGTGGAGGAAGACGACGGCCACCATGAGGTGGGCCGAGATCCGGTGGACGGCGCGGATCCACTTGCCGAAGGTGACGACGTACTCGATGTCCTTCACCGAGCCGTAGGCCCGCTCGACCGAAGGGATGTAGAGGAGGAGCAGCGGGAGGCCCGAGAGCGTCAGGAGGAAGAGGAGGGCCGCCGACGCCGTGCCGAGCCAGAGGGAGTAGCTCCAGTCGAGGGACGGCTTGTAGGTCTTGGCGGGGAACCAGTGGAGCAGGAAGTTCGAGACGACGGCGTCCCCGGCCTCGCGGTCGGAGCGCGGCCGGAAGCTCCAGAAGGGCTTGGGGTGGACGCCGGGGGCGGAAGGGCTCGAGACCTCTTCGGACCTGAGTTTGGCGAGCAGCTTCATCGCGTCCTCACGCCAGCGTCATGCGGAAGTCGTGCGGGACTTCGCGTGCGAGATCGACGACGAGCTGGCCGTCGTCGGGAGCGAGCGACAGGTGGTACCAGGCCAGCGCGCGCGGCGCCGGGCCGGCCACGTTCGTCCCCTCGCCGTCGTACTTCGAGCCGTGGCAGGGGCAGAGGAACCGGTGCGTCATCCGGAGGGGGACGCCGTTCACCGACCGCTCCTCGGGGCGCGCGAGCGCCTCCGCGCGGACCGTGCAGCCGAGGTGCGTGCAGACGGCCGAGACGGCATGGAAGGTCTTCCCGTCGCGGAAGATGAAGAGCCGCTCCTCGGGGAGGAACTTCAGGCCGTCCGGAAACTCCTGCGGCGGGCCGATCTTGACGGTGGTCGGGGCGTCGTACGAGACGTTCGGGACGAGGGAGCGGAGGGAGGCGCCCGTCTGCCCGACGAGGGCCGCGACCCCCGCGCCGAAGCCCAGCTTGTAGAGAAATTCGCGCCGGCCGCCGGCGTCCTTTTCGTCGGTCATCCCTTCACCTCACCCGTGGCGTTCGCCGTCGCGAACCGCTCCGTGATCGAGAACCTCTCCATGGTCATGGCGTCGGTCGGGCAGCGGATGGCGCAGAGCCCGCACCGGATGCACTTCTCGTCGTCCTTCACCATCGCCGAGAGCGGAAGACCGCTCCCCTCCGCCCGCCGCTCCAGCTCCGCCCGCTGGTCCGGCGGAAGGTCGAGCGCCTCGAACGGGACGATGGCGAGGCAGTACTCGGGGCAGACGTCCACGCAGCGGCTGCAGAGAACGCACTTCTCGGGGTCGTAGATCGTCTGGACGTGGCAGACGAGGCAGCGCGCTCCCTGCACCCGGGCGTCCTTCTCGTCGTACCCGGTCTCCACCTCGGCGAGGGCGGTCCGACGGCCGGGGTCGAGCGTGGGGGGCGCCTCGCGGTCCCAGAGCTCGAAGCCGGCGATCATCCGGTACTCGCGCGTCGGGAGCTTCTCGATCGAGACGTGCGACTCGATCCGGGCCGCGTCCCTCGCGAGGAACTCGTGGATGGAGCGCGCGGCCCGCTTGCCGTTCGCGACCGCCTCGATCAGGTTCCGCGGGCCGAAGGCGACGTCGCCCCCGGCGAAGATTCCGGGCGCCGTCGTCGCCATCGTCTCCCGGTCCACCTTGAGCGTCCCGCCCGGTGACAGCTCGACGCCGTCGGCCGGGGCGAGAAAGGAGAGGTCGGTCCGCTGGCCGATGGCGAGGACGCAGGCCGTCGCTTCCACCGTCACCACGTCGTCCTCGTCGTACGACGGCGCGAAGCGGCCGTTCCCGTCGAAGACGGCGAGGACCTTCTTCAGCTCCACGGCCTCGAGCCGGCCGCCGCCGACGAACCGCTTCGGGCCGCGGCGCGGGAGGAACCGGATCCCTTCCTTCCGCGCCTCCTCGAACTCCTCGTGCCCCTGCGTCGTTCGGAGAACGGGCATCTCCTCGAAGTTCTCGAGGGAGACGATCGTCACCTCGGCCGCGCCGCCGCGGAGGGCCGCGCGCGCCGAGTCGAGCGCCTCCTTGACCGCGCCGGTCTCGCCCTTCTCCAGCGCGTCGATCTCCTCCTCGCCCGAGAGGCGGAGCGCCATCCGCGCCGCGTCGAAGGCGACGAAGCCGCCGCCGACGATGACGACCTTCCGGCCGAGGTCGATGCGCCGCCCCCGGTTGACGTTGAGCAGGTAGTCGACCGCCTTCACGACCCCGGGCAGCTCGACGCCCGGAATCACGAGGTCGCGCCCCTTCGTCACGCCGACGGAGAGGAAGACCGCCTCGTACCCGTCCACCTTCAGCGCGGCGAGGCCGAACTCCGGCGTCAGCGGCGTCGAAAGGCGGAGGTCGACCCCGAGCGAGACGATCCGGTTGATCTCCTCCCGGAGAAGGGTCCGCGGCAGGCGGTACTCCGGGATGCCGAACCGCATGGCGCCCCCCGGCTCCTCCGTCGCCTCGAAGAGGGTGACCGCGTACCCGAGGAGGGCGAGGTCGTGCGCGGCCGCGAGGCCGGCCGGACCCGAGCCGACGACGGCGACCTTCGGTCGCCGCGCGGTGGTTCTCGCCGCGGGGGGTGCGACGCCCCACCTCGCGAGACCGATCGCCGGGTTCGCACCCCCCGCGCCCCCCTTGCCCTCTCCCGGAGGAAGGCACGGGAGGTGCCCGGGATAGCGGTTTCCTTCCGAGACGAGCTCCGCGCGGAGCCGTTCCTGGGTGTCGGGATGGACCGACTCGACGCCGTACTTCTCCGTCACGAAGCGCTTCAGCGCCCGGATGGAGATCGGTGCATCGATGGAGCCGCGGCGGCAGGCGTCCTCGCACGGCGCCGCGCAGACCCGGCCGCAGATCGAGGCGAGGGGGTTCGGGGCCCGGGCGACGAGATACGCGTCCTCGTCGCGCCCTTCGGCGATCAGCTGGACGTAGCGTCCGGCGTCGGTCGAGACGGGGCAGCCCGTCTGGCACTTGACCTGGTCTTTCCAGTGGAGGAGGTCGGGGAGACGGACGGGAATCCGCATCAGTCGAGCCTCGTCATCTCCGTCAGGCCGCCGCGCTCGGCGACACGTCTCACCTCGGCGGCGGGAAAACGGTAGTGCCCGCCCGGGGTCCGGACGGCCGGGAGGAGGCCGCGCTGCGCCCAGCGGGTCACGGTGGAGGCCGAGACGCCGAAGAGCCGGGCGACCGTCCCGCGGGAGAGGAGCCGGGGGACCTCCGGCTCCCCTCGGCCCGGGGAATCCGGCGTTCGGCGCGACCGTCCGTCCGCGAGCGTGTCCATGCCGACCTCCGCCGCGGAGCATTTGTCCGGTTCCGTACGGGCGGTATGACGCCCGTCATGCCGGATGGCTCTTTATCCCCCCTTGGGCCCGATGCGCCGGTTGCGCCGGCCGGCCGGATTCAGGCGGCCCGGGGGCGCCGCTTCCACCAGATGTAGGGGCGGGCGAGGGTCCGGATGGCCGCGAGCTTGGCCTCGTAGAGCGTCGACGAGAGAGAGGGTGGGGCCAGCTCGGCCGTCTCCTCCGGCTGGACCACGAGGGAGACCTGGATCTCCGGAAAGACCCCGACGGGGAGCCCGGCCCGCTTCACCGCCTCCCAGAGGTGGGCGAAGACTTCCTTCATCTCTTCGGGGTCGGGGGGCGGCGTTCCCTCCATGGCGCTCCCGACGGTCGGCCGGAAGATGCAGACCGTGGGGAAGGCCCCGGCGTTCACGATCCGGTCGATGCCCCGCTTCGTCGCGGCGACCGGCTCGGGGCCCGCGATGATCTCGCCCGAGGTCTTCCCCGCGCCCAGCTTCTTCGACGTGTACTCCATCGCGTCGAAGAAGGCCTTCTGGCCGAGCGTCTGCGCCTTACCGGGGCAGAGCTGCTCGAAGACCTGCGGGTCCTCGAACTCGTAGCAGAAGGAGAAGTGGTCGGTCCCGGCCGCGACGAGGTCGTCGTACTCGCGGTAGAGCTCCTTCGGGACGGGGACCGCCTGGACGCCGATGAAGCCGCCGACCTTCTCCCGGACGGCGCGGACGAAGGGCTCGCACTGCCGGAGGCCGTGGAGGTTCTCGAGACCCGGCTTGTCCTCGAAGTGATAGCCGGTGTTGAAGTGCGTGAAGATGGAGCCCGAGTGGTCGCGCGCGGCGATCGCCGTCTCGACGACGTCCTCCACCTTCTTCCGCGACTCCTCGGCCTCGCCGACGTTCCGCCCCGTCGTGCAGAACTTGCACGCGGGCGCCGCGGGGATGGACCAGTAGAGACAGGAGTTCGAGACGTAGATGCCGAGGTAGGTCCCCTGCAGGACCCCGACCCGGCTCATCGGCGTCCCGGCCGACGTGTTCCACGAGTACCACTCCGGCTCGGGGGGGACCTCGACCGGGTAGTGCGCGCCGTCGCGCCCGTCGGCGACGCTCCAGCCACCGTTCGACCTCACGAGGACGAACGGGGACTTCTCCGCGAACGACTCGACGACCGGGACGTTCACCCAGATCTTCTTCCGCGGGGAGGGAAGGACGAGCTCCAGCCCCGATCCGAGGCCGGCCCGGGTGCGGGCGATCCGCCGCGCGGCCTCCTCGACGTGGGCCGCCGGGTCGACCCTCATGCCGCGGCAGAACAGTTCGATCTCCAGCTCGACGGGTTTCAGCAAAGGGCTCCCCCGCGCGTCGTGCGCGCCGCGATTGATGGTACCGCGAAGCCTCCCGCGGCCAAGCCCGCCGCGGCGGGCTCCCGGTCCGGGACGACCGACACGTCGGCCGCGAGGAGATCCCGCAGGAAGCGCGCGAGGTCCTCGTTCGAGAAGTCGTCCCAGCCGCCGCAGGTGTCGTGCGCCTGCGCCTGCGCGTCGCAGGCCAGGCCGACGTTCTGGAGGATCTGCCGGGCCAGCTGCCAGGTGTTCGCGAGGTACTCCTGCTGGGCGCGCGAGAGGCCCTCCCGCCGCGCGACGAGGCCGCGGAAGCGCTCCCGGAACTCCGCGTCCGGGAACCGCCGGAACCCGCCGCAGAAGATCCCGTGCTCGCTCGCCACCTGGCAGATCGAGTGCTGGTCGTCGGTGAGGCTCATCAGGTGCCGTCGAAGCGTCTCGATGGCGTCCCGCCGCGAGAGCCTCTGGGGCAGGGACGGACCGAAGGCGAGGGAGGCCATGGCGGTACCTTAGGCCGCGCCCCCGCCCCGAACCGTGATGCAGATGTCTCAACCGTGGGAAAAACCCCACAGGGTCAGGGAATTTGCGCGCTTTTTCGCCCCCGAATGCCCCGGAGGCCTTCTGATGCGTTGGCATCGGCTTTGCCCCCGTCCTGGCACTGGCGAAGGGAGGCCTGACACCAATGACCCCGGATACTTACGACGTCACCGACCGCCGGGAGGTTCTCCGGGCCCTGGCCGAGGGAAACCCCCCCGCATTCGCGACCGATCAGGACGACCGGATCGTCTTCTGGAACCGCGGCGCCGCACGCCTCCTCAACCGGGAGCCGGATGAGGTTCTCGGCCGTCGGGCGCATCGCGTCTTCCGTGAACGGGACCTCTTCGTCCACGGTCTCCGGGGCATGAATGTCACGCTTCTGATGATTCCGGGACGGCGCAGCCACCTCTACACCGTGGTCCACATCCTCCAGGCCCTCGACGAGCAGGCTCTGCCGGCGACGGCCCACCCCACCGCTTCCTCCTCCACCTCGCGTCCCTTCGCTGCCCCCGTTCCCCTCCGGCTCGCCGTCCCGGATCGTCCTCCCCTGACCTGCCGCGAGCGCCAGATCCTCGAGCTGATCGCCACGGGCCTCCAGAACAAGGAGGTGGCGCGCGAGCTCCACATCAGCTCGGTGACCGTACGGAACCACGTCCAGAACATCCTGGCGAAGCTGGACGTCCACTCGAAGCTCGAGGCGGTCTCGCTCGCCTACCGGCGCGCGTGGGTCAGCGGCCCGTCCCGCGCGAGCCTCCCCGCCACCGGATCGATGGCGCAGGCCGCGATCGCCTAGGGTCCGCCGACCGGCAGCTCGACGACCGCCACCGTGCCGCCCCCCGGCGGCGACGCGAGGGAGAGGGTTCCGCCGTGCGCCTCGACGAGGCGGCGCGCGATCGAGAGCCCCAGGCCCGTCCCCCGGTGCTTCGTCGTGAAGAACGGCTCGAAGACCTTCTCCGCGAGGTCGGCCGGGATCCCGGGCCCTTCGTCGCGCACCGTCACCCGGCAGCGCTCGCCCCGCTCCTCGATCGTCACGCGGAGCGGGCCCCGGCCCGCGGCCGCCTGCGCCCCGTTGAGCAGCAGGTTGTGGAAGACGTCTCGGAGGAAGTCGGCGTCCCCGACGAGCGTCACGTCCGGTCCCTCGATCTCCACGCGGAGGCCCGCGTTCGCCGGGTCGGCCGCCAGGAGGGCCGCCGTCTCCCGGAGCGTCGTCCCGAGGGACACCCGCGCGAAGCGGGGCGCCCGGGGCCGCGCGAAGTCGAGGAGATCCTGCACGAGCGCGTTCAGCCCCTTCAGCCGTCCGAGGACCTCGGTCAGGATCTCCCGGTCCCCGGCCTCCGCCGGGAGACGGTCGCGCAGGACCTGGATCGCCCCGCCGATGCCGGCCAGCGGGTTCTTCACCTCGTGCGCCACGACGGCGGCCATGGTGCCGAGACGCGCGAGGGCCTCCTGGCGGACGAGGGCCTCCTCCGCCTCCTTGCGCGCGGTCACGTCGACCGACACCGCCACGGCGCCCGTCACCGCGCCGCCGGCGCCGCGGAGCGGGACGTAGTGGTTCTCCCACCAGCGCCCGGCGGCCTTGCCGCCCGCCGTGAATCCCTCGCCGGAGAGGACGCGCCGCATCTGGTCGACGACCCACTCCTCCTGGCCGAAGAGCGCGGCGACCGGCTTTCCGGCCAGCTCGGCCGCCGTCGTCCCGAGCGCCGCCAGCGGCTCCCCTTCGGCGAAGGTGATCCGTCCCTCGACGTCGAGCCGGAGGAGGAGGACCGGCGCGTTGCGGAGGACCAGGGCGAGCCGTTCCTCGGCCGCCTTCCGCCCGGAGATGTCGTGCGCGATCGTCGAGGCGCCGGTGATCTGCCCGCCGGGGTCCCGGACGGGCGAGACGCGCAGCGAGACCCAGATCTCGCTGCCGTCCCGTCGGGCGCGCCGGATCTCGACGTGCTCGAGCGTCTCGCCCGCGCGGATCCGCGCGAGGAGCCGTTCCGCGTCGCTGGCCGCGTGCGGGAGGAGCTGCTCAGACGCGCGGCC
>DAOMFB010000005.1:0-5879 GCA_035429585.1 Thermoanaerobaculia bacterium | reverse complement strand
TCCTCCACCCGGCGGCCGACGACGTCGGCCGCCGCGACGTCGAAGAGCCGCTCGGCGCCCGCATTGACGCTCGTCACGACGCCCTCGAGCGTCGACCCGATGATGGCGTCGTCGGACGACTCCACGATGGCCGAGAGGTGCTCGATCATCGCGTCCCGGCGCTTGCGCCACGCGATGGCGGCGGCGAGGCCCCAGAGGATCGCCACGGCCCCGAGACGATCGACGACGGCGACCGTCATCGGCACGGCGGCGCGCGTCGACAGTCCCATGTCGAGGGCGATGAGGAGCGTGGCGACCGCCGCGGCCGAGAGAGCGTAGCGCGCCCCGGGCACCCAGAGCCCCAGGAGGACCGGGATCGTGTACAGGATCCCGTCCAGGTAGCCGAGGGGCGTCGCGAGGTCGACGAGGAAGACCACGGCCATCACGCAGGCGCCGAGGACGCCGACGGCCGCCGGACGGGTCGCGGAGACGGAGACGGTCTTGGGCCGGATCACGGGGACTCTCCATCGTAACCGCCCCGGTACGAAAACTGCACGCCTCTCCGGCCGGAGAGGCTCGCCCCGATGTCCCGAGACGCTCCCCTGCCCCGGCCGGCGCTCCTCGTGGTCGAGGACGACCCCCTGCTGCGGTGGTCCCTCCGGGAGAAGTTCGCCGCCGCCGGGTGGGAGGTCCTCGAGGCCGACTCGGGCTTCGCCGGCCTCTCCGCGGCGGCGGGACGCGCCGTGGATCTGGCCCTCGTGGCCGTGTCGCTTCCCGACCTCGACGGCGAGGCGCTGGCCGCCCGGCTCTCGGCGGCCCATCCCGAGTGCCGCCTCGTCCTGATGGCCTCGGCCGAGCGGCCGGGGGCGGTCGCCTCGCGTCCCGGCGGCTGGCCCCTCCTCGAAAAGCCGTTCGACCTGGACGAGCTCGTCGGCTGGGCGGGGCAGCCGGCGCCCGGCACGGGATAATGGCCCCGTGGCGCGCCCCCGCATCCTCGTCGTCGACGACGAGAAGCTGATCCGCTGGACCCTCCGCGAGCGGCTCGAGGAGGCCGGTTACGGCGTCGTCGAGGCCGAGACGGGGACGGAGGCGCTCCAGCTGGCCGAGGAGGGCGCCGACCTCGTCCTCCTCGACTTCCGGCTCCCGGACATCGACGGCCTCGAGGTGCTGCGCCGCATCCGGGAGCGCCACCCCGACATCCTCGTCATCCTCATCACGGCCCTCGCCACCGTCGAGAACGCCGTCGAGGCGATGAAGCGCGGGGCGTGGCACTACCTGAACAAGCCGATCGACCTCGACGAGCTCCTCCTCCACGTCGGCAAGGCGCTCGAGACGACCCGCCTCCGCCGCGAGGTGAAGAGCCTGAAGGCGAAGGAATCCGCCGGCTTCTCCTTCGACCGGATCATCGGCGAGTCGCCGGCGATGCGCGCCGCCAAGGAGCTGCTCCGGAAGATCGCGGTCTCGCCCGCCTCCACCGTCCTCCTGACGGGCGAGAGCGGCACCGGCAAGGACCTCGCCGCGAAGGTGATCCACTACGAGAGCGACCGGGCCGACGGCGTCTTCCAGAACATCACCTGCTCCGCGCTCCCGGAGTCCCTCCTCGAGAGCGAGCTCTTCGGCCACGAGCGCGGCGCCTTCACCGACGCCAAGCACCAGAAGCCGGGCCTGCTCGAGCAGGCAGACGGAGGCACCGTCTTCCTGGACGAGATCGGCGAGATGACGCCGGCGCTCCAGGCGAAGCTCCTCCGCTTCCTCGAGGAGAAGACCTTCCGCCGCGTCGGCGGGACGACCGACCTCCGCGTGGACGTCCGCGTCGTGGCCGCCACGAACCGGAACCTCGAGGAGGCGGTCCAGTCGGGCCGCTTCCGCGAGGATCTCTACTACCGGCTCCGCGTCCTCCCCGTGATCCTCCCGCCGCTCCGCGAGCGGTCGGGGGACGTGGCCGTCCTCGCGTCGCACTTCGTCGCGCAGTTCGCGCGCGAGTTCAAGAAGGGGGTCTGGGGCCTGACGGCGGACGCCGTCCGCCGCCTCGAGGCGTACGGGTGGCCGGGGAACGTGCGTGAGCTGAAGAACGCCGTCGAGCGCGCGGTCCTCCTCGCCGAGGGGGAGCGGCTCGTCCCCGACGACTTCCCGCTCGGCGGCGCGGGCTCCGGGGCCGACGCCTTCCGCCTCCCCCCCGGCGGGGTCGATCTCGAACAGGTCGAGCGCGATCTCGTCATCCAGGCCCTCCGGCGGACGGGCGGCAATCAGACGCAGGCCGCGCGCCTCCTCCACCTGAACCGCGACCAGATCCGTTACCGGATCGAGAAGTTCGGGCTCGAGAAGCCCGAGCCGGTCTCCGGACGCTGACGCGCGGATTTTTCCCCGCCGCGCCCGGCTTATTCCCGCCCGGCTCCCCGCGGCACCCGGGCGCCGCCGCTGGCCCGGATCCTGAATCGGGACCCCGAGATGCCTCCGTCCCCCCTGCCGGAGATGGCTCTCCGGCTCGCCGTGGCCGCCCTCGCCGGGCTCGCCGTCGGAATCGAGCGGGAGTGGACCACCCAGAAGAGCGCGCGCGCCCCGCGCCTCGCGGGGGTCCGGACGTTCCTTCTCCTCGGCGTCCTCGGCGGGGTCGCCGCCGAGCTCGCCCAGGCGGGCCTCCCCGGCGCCGCCCTCGCGCTGGCGGCGGCCGCCGCGGGGCTCGTGGTGGTCGCCTACGCGTCGTCCGTGCGGAGCGGAGACGTGGACGCGACGACGGAGGTCGCGGCGCTCGTCGTGGTGGGCGCCGGGGCCTTCGCCGGCTACGGCTGGCTCGCCCTCGCATCGGGCCTCTCGGTCGCGACGGCGTTCGTCCTCCTCGAGAAGAGCCGGATCCACGACCTCGTCTACCGGATCCGCTCCGAGGAGCTCTCGGCCGGGATGCGCTTCGCCGTCCTCGCGCTCGTCGTCCTCCCGCTCCTTCCCGAAGGGCCCTTCGGTCCCGACCCCGGCGTGAAGCCCCGCGCCATCTGGTCCCTCGTCCTCGTCTTCTCCGGGCTCTCCTTCGCCAGCTTCATCGCCCTCAGGGTGGCCGGACCGGCGAAGGGATACGGCGTCTCCGGACTCCTCGGCGGGCTCATCTCCTCCACGGCCGTTACGATGAACTTCTCCCGCGAGAGCGCCAAGAGCCCGCCGCTGGGCCCCGTCCTCGCGCTCGGCGTCCTCGCGGCCTGCACCGTCCTCTACCTCAGGGTCCTCGTCCTCTCCGTCGCTCTGAACGCCGACGTCGGCCTCGCCGCGCTCCGCTTCGTCCTGCCGCCGCTCTTCGCCGGCGCGGCGCTCCTCCTCGCCTTCCTCCGCCGGTTCACGGGCGCCCCGGTGGCCGCCGCGGAGCCGTCGAACCCGCTCCGCCTCGTCTCCGCCGTCACGATGGCCCTCGCGTTCCAGGCCGTCCTCTACCTGATGCACTGGGTCCAGCCGAGGTTCGGTGCGGAAGGTGTCCTCCTCTCGGCGGCGATCGTGGGCCTGACGGACGCCGACGCGCTCACCGTCTCCATGACGACGCTCGGCCGCGACCCCTCGCTCGTTCCGGTCGCCGCCCGGGCCCTTGCCGTCGGGGCTCTCTCGAACACCCTCTTCAAGCTGGCGCTCGCGGCCGTCCTCGGGCGAGGCTCCTTCCGCCGCATCGGCCTGGCAGGCCTCGGGATCCTCGTCGCTGCCGGCGCCGCCGCGCTCTTCTTCCCTCTCTGAGCGGGCCCGCCCCGCCTGATCCATAGGTCCCATTCATCTCACGGGGGCGAAGGCGCATCTTGATCCGGAAATGACGGACGATCGCCTCCGTCCCGGGGACGCGGTCACCATCGCGCTCGAGGCCCTCGAGGGCCTCGTCGCCGGCCTGAGGCGGCGCGGCCGGACGGTTCTGGGGCCCGTCGTGCGCGACGGCGCCGTCGTCCTCGGGGAGCTCGCGAGCGCCGCCGACCTCGCACGGGGCGTCGTGGACGCGCAGGAGCCCGGGCTCTACTGCCTGCAGCCGGCCCGGGACGGCCACGCCTTCGCGTACTCCCACGGCCCCGACTCGTTCAAGCGCGCCCTTCACGCGCCCGAGCTCACGCTCTTCCGCGCCCGGCGCGACGAGCGCTCCTTCTCGCTCTCCGACCCGCCGGCGCCCCCGTCGCTCGCCGCCTTCGGGATCCGCGCGTGCGACCTCGCCGCGCTCCGGGTCCAGGACCGGGTCTTCCTCGGCGGCCCGTTCACGGACCCGGCCTACGCCGCGCGCCGGCAGGACCTCTTCCTCGTCGCGCTTGCCTGCACGCGCTCCGGCGGCACCTGCTTCTGCGCCTCGGTCGGCACCGGGCCCCATCCCGAGGGCCCGTTCGACGTCCGCCTGACGGAGCTCGACGGGGATGGGGCGACGCGCCTCCTCGCGGAGGCCGGGACGCCGCGCGGCGCCGAGCTCCTGGCCGAGGTGCCGCACGACGCGGCCACCGGGGCCGACCGGGCGGCCGCGGAGAACGCCCTCGCCCGGGCCGCCGCGTCGCAGCGCCGGAGCCTCCCGCCGGACGGCCTCGCCGAGCAGCTCCGGGCGAACTACGAGCACCCGCACTGGGACGACGTGGCCCGCCGCTGCCTCGCCTGCGGCAACTGCACGCAGGTCTGCCCGACCTGCTTCTGCACGACCGTCGAGGACGCGACCGACCTCGCCGGGAGGGAGGCCGTGCGGACGCGGCGCTGGGACTCGTGCTTCGCCCCCGATTTCTCCTACATCCACGGCGGGAGCGTCCGGCCCTCGATCCGGGCGCGCTACCGCCAGTGGCTCATGCACAAGCTGGCGACGTGGACGGAGCAGTTCGGCGTGTCCGGCTGCGTCGGCTGCGGACGCTGCATCACGTGGTGCCCGGCGCGCATCGACCTCACCGAAGAGGTGCGGGCGCTCCGGGGGGCCGGGCATCCCGAGGAGACACGCCGTGACCGAGACGCTTAAGCCGATCCTCGCCACGATCCCGCTCTTCGACGGCATGCGGCCGGAGCACCTCGACCTGATCGTCGGGTGCGCCGCCAACGTCCACTTCGCGCCGGGCGAGTTCGCCGCCCGGCAGGGGGAGGCGGCGGACCGGTTCTTCATCGTCCGGAAGGGGCGCCTCGCCCTGCAGGTCCACGGCCCGGGACGGGGCGAGCTGACGCTCATGACCGTCGGGGACAACGAGGTCCTCGGCTGGTCGTGGCTCGTCCCCCCCTACAAGTGGCATTTCGACGCCCGGGCCCTGACCGACACGCGGGCCGTGGCGCTGGACGGGCGGTGCCTCCGCGGGAAGTTCGAGAGCGACCACGACCTGGGCTACGAGCTGATGACCCGCTTCGTCCAGCTCATGACGCAGCGGGTGGAGACCGTGAGCCTCCAGCTCCTCGACCTCTACGGCACCAATGCCTGACGCCGTCCGCCGCGCCGAAGGGACCCCGACGGACCTGATGCGGCCCGTCCCGTTTCGGGTGCGGCACGTCACGGCGGAAACCCGCGACACGTTCACGCTCGTCCTCTCGCCCCCGGCCGGAGCGCCCCCGTTCGCCTTCCGCCCCGGGCAGTTCAACATGCTCTGGGGATTCGGGGCGGGCGAGGTCCCGATCTCGCTGTCGGGGCCGCCGGGGCCGGTCCGCGAGATCGTCCACACGATCCGGGCCGTCGGGCCCGTCACGCAGGAGCTCCGCCGGCTGAAGAAGGGCGACACGGTCGGCGTCCGCGGTCCGTACGGCACCGCGTGGCCTCTCGACGAGGTCGCGGGATGCGACGTCGTTCTCGTGGCCGGCGGGATCGGCCTGGCGCCGCTCCGTCCGGCGCTCTACGCCCTTCTCTCCGAGCGGGGGCGGTTCGGGCGGATCGTCCTTCTCGTCGGGGCGCGGACGCCCGACGACCTCGTCGACCGCCTGATCCTCGTGCTCGTGAACGA
>DAOMFB010000004.1:0-21822 GCA_035429585.1 Thermoanaerobaculia bacterium | reverse complement strand
GTCGAGGACCCTCGCCGACTACGACGAGGAGCGTACCCTGAAAACCAACCAGGAGGGGCTCCCCGGGGCGTACGTGCTGGGCGAAGGAAACGAGACGCTCAAGGTGATCCCGGATTCGACCGGGAAGAAGCCCTCCCTGTCGGACTACATCAAGCAGAACAAGAAGATCATGAAGGCCCCGGCCGAAAAGTCCGCCGACGGCGCCGCCTCCGACGACCCCGGCGCGCGCCTCTCCGCGGCCCTCAAGATCTCCGAGCCCGGCGGCGGCGGCGCGGTGGACCTCCAGATGACGAACGCCTTCACCCAGGCGTTCGAGGGGGCGGGGCTCCGCGGCGTCCGGCTGGTCGCCATCCCGCAGGGGGTCCGGCTGCAGGTCATCACCGAGACCGAGCAGCAGGTCTTCGGCGCCATCGCGGCGGCGGCCCGCGGCCTGAAGGAATCGCGCGCCCTCGGCAAGCCGCTCGAGAAGGTCGACATGTACCTCGCCACCTCGGCCGGCGAGTCGGGCGGGCGCTTCGAGATCTCGCCCGAGGACGCGGAGAGCCTCGTGACGGGGCGGACCACCCCGGCGAAGTTCTTCGTCCAGCACGTCATCTTCTGAAGGCGGGCCCTCCCGTGGACGCCGGCACGCTCGTCCTCCTCCACCTCGTCGACCCGAAGGAGAAGTACTGGGGCCTCCTCGTGGCGATGAGCCCGGCGGGCGTGACGCTCCGGGGCATCGACGTCACCCTCTTCGACGACTGGGCCCGGCAGCACCGGTCCGCGGCCGAGGAGGAGCTGGGGGTGACGACCCTCTTCGTCCCGATGCACCGCGTCGAGAAGATCTTCGAGGACGCCCGCGTCGGCAGCGTGGCCAGCTACGCCGAGCGGTTCTTCGAGATCGTGGGCCGCGACGTGAGGCAGTTCCTGCGCCGCGAGCCGCTCCCCGGCGAGGGCGTCCGGCCGAACTGAGCGCGCAGCTTCTCGATCTCGCGCTGGACGGTCGACTTCGGCTCCTCGAGCCGCTCCCCCATCTCGCGCACCGTCAGCCCCTCGAAGAGCATTCCGGCCAGCAGCCGCTCCCTCGAAGGAAGCCGGCGAAGCCGCAGCGAGTCGTCGCTCTCCGGCTCCGACGTGAAGAGGCGCGGCCCCGTGGCCTCCACGTACGTCCGCTCGCGCTCCTGCCGGCGGCGCTCGGACCGGAGGTAACCCAGGGCCAGCCGCCGCGCCACGGCGGAGACGAACGTCCGGACGTCCCGAGGGGGGTCAGAAGCGAGCAGCAGGAGGAACACTTCCTGTGAAATGTCCTCGGCGCGGTCCCACGGCACGAGCCGGGAGGCGACCCGGCGCGCCAGCTCCGAGAGCTCGCGCAGCTCGCGTTCGTCCGTCGCGGGGCTGAACATCCGGGACAAATCGTACTTCGGCGGCAGTTACAGGAAAAGTACGACCTGGACCCCGGTGACCCGGGACTCCTCAAGGGAGGCTCTCGTGAACGGAAAGCGGCTGCTCCGTCTGATCGTCCTTTCGGCGACCCTCGTCCTCGGCACCCCGCCTCTCGCCGCCGGCACCGACCAGCCCGACGAGACCCTTCCGGGGTTCAAGGCCCAGCACGTCTATCAGGCGGGGGGCGTGGACCACGTGAACCTCTTCTCGGGGGACGTCGGGATCGTCATCCCCCTCGGGCCGGAGTACCCGCTCTCGGCCGGGCTCTCCTGGCAGCTCCGGGCCGCCTACTCGTCGAAGATCTGGACCTTCGACTCGATCGAGCTGCCGACCGGGAGCGAGCGCCGTTACGCGTACGTCGCGGGGTTCCCGACGCTCGGGGTGGGCTGGGGCCTCCACCTCGGGTACGTGGACGACGTGACGTTCGTCTCGCCCGCGGCGGGACGGCACATCTTTTCGTCGACCTCCGGAAGCGCCGTCTCCTCGGACGCCAGCGCGCTCCGGCGGACCGGCGACATCACGACCGGGTTCACGGTCGAGGTGCCCGACGGATCGAAGCAGACCTTCGGGAAGAAGTTCTTCCGTCCCCGCCCCAGCCCGGAGCTGTCGCCTCCCACGCACGATTTCAGCGACGACACGTACAGCGCCGACAGGCCCCGCTGGGGGCTGACCTCGATCACGGACCGCTTCGGGAAGCGCGTCCTGACGGTCGAGTACCTCGACGCCCTGACGGGACAGGCTGCGGACGCCTGGAAAGTCTGGCGGGTCCACCTGACCCCGCCCCCCGACTTCTCCGGCGTCGAGCGCGTGATCGTCTGGAACTGGACCACGTGGACGAACTACAAGGGGCAGGTCTGGCCCGTCCTCGCCTCGATCCAGTTTCCGGCGGCGAACGGGACGCTGACGGTCTCCTTCGAGCGGACGGCCGATCTTCTCGACAGCTCCTTCGTCCGGAGCAGCTACGACACGGCGCACCTGCCGGACCCGGCAAGCCCGGGCTACATCCCGACCGACGGCACCGTCTGGGCGCCCCAGCTGACGGCGATCCGGATGAGCGGGGCCGACGGGCAGGGAGGCTCGGCCGAGCTGGCCGCCTATTTCTTCCAGTACAACGGCACGGTCGCGGGTAACACCGTGGCGAACGGGCTCCTCAAGGAGCTGACGCTCCCCACGGGCGGACGCGTCTCATACACCTACACCCTGACCGCCGGGGGCGGGATGCTCCCCGCCGACCTGGAGAGAGAGGGATGTCCCGCGGCGGCGACGCTGCAGGCGGTGCCATCGGATCCCGACCCGAAGGGCCCGGCGGTGAAGTTCGCCAAGTTCCTCGACGCCTCGGCAGCCGTGGCGACGCGGACGGAGAAGGTCGCGGGCCTGCCGGATTCCGTCACCTCGTGGTGCCGGCGGCAGGCGGCTCCGACACTCGCCACCGGCGGCCACGACGTCTCGCGGGTTGTCCGGCAGGTCGTCGCGACCCGCCCCGACGGCAACGGCGGCAGCGTCGCCACGAAGCACCTCTTCTCGGTCGAGGTCCTCCACAACGACGGCGACCCGAGCAACGCCGGCCTCGAGCTGGAGCGCCGGTACTACGCCGGGACCGACGTCACCGTGCCCCCGATCCGGACGCTCGTCTTCTGCTACGAGGCCGACGGCCCCGGATACACGCAGGGGTGCGGCTACCGGACGCGCGACGGCTCGAACTCGTACGTCCCCGGCGTCCTGAACGTCCGACGGCAGAAGGAGGTCACCTGGTACGGCGTCAACCCGACGGGCGGCGGCGACTGCACCGACGCGACGTCGCCCGCCTGTTGGCAGAAGGCCTACCTCGGCTGGAACGGCTTCGCGTACGAGTACGCGACCGAGCGGATCTCGTCGAACAGCACCTTCCTCATGTACGACGACACGACGGGCGGTCCCGTGACATCTCGCTACCGCGACCTGACCACCGACTGGGCCCCGAGCATCGCTCCGACCGTCTGGCTGCCGAAGCTCTATTCAGCAAAGACGACGGCGGACAACTTCGCAGGCGGCTGCCCTTGGTGGCCGTGCAGCGTCCGGACGGATTACGACTTCGACCGCGGCAACGGGTTCCTGAGATCCACGTGGACCGCGGACGGCTCGTACGGGACGCTCACGGAGGCCTTCGCGCCCGACGCCGCCGGCAACCCCGCCACCCGGACCGTCTCGGGGAGCTGGGCCGGCGCCGGCTCCTTCGTCACGCGCCACACGTTCCTCCACGGCCTGCCCCTCACCAGCTCTCGCGACGGCATCTCGGGATGGTCGCAGTTCGACGTGACGCGAGACACGGCCACCGGGCTGATCGTGGCGTCACGAGACCCCAATGGCCTCACGACCAGCTACGGGTACGACGCGCTGGGGCGCCTCACCCGCGTGACGCCGCCCGGGGGCGAGGCCGCGACGACGTACTGCTACCAGCCGTGGAATGCCTCGACGAACCCGGCTGCCTACGTCCTCGCGAAGAAGGGGGCCGCTCTCCCGTGCCGGACGAACGACGGGACGCCGGGCGAGGGGACCGGCTCCTTCGAGGCGTACGTCTTCGACGGCAGCGGCCGCCTCGTGCGCGAGCTGCGCCGCTCGCCGAATGCCCTCTCCGGCGGCGGCTGGTTCTCCTTCCGGGAGACCCGGTACAACAACGCCGGCTACGCCGCTTTCGCCGGTGAATGGGCGGCCTGCCCGGGCGGCACCGACGCCTCGTCCTGCTTCGCCGCGGCCGCCCCCACGGGAACCGACTCGTCGAACTTCGACTTCCTCGGCCGCGCCCGGACGATCACCTCCGCCGACGGGAACGTCACGACGAGGTCGTTCGACGACCCCTCGGGCATCCCGAATTCCGACTTCACGGAGCTGGTCACCATCTGGAACGTCGGCGGGAAGGCCGCCTACAGCGGCACCCGGAAGGACATTCTCGGCCGGGCGCTCATCGTGACGACGCCGGGGCCGCCTCCCTTCGGGCCGTACGCGTGCCAGTCGTACAACACCCTGGACAAGCCGGTGAAGGTCAACGTCGGGTGTGGCGATCAGCAGAACCGGACCTTCGTCTGGGACGCTCTCGGCTTCCTCCGCTCCGAGACGCACCCGGAGAAGGGGACGAAGACCTACCTCGAGTACGACGCCCTCGGAAACGCCACGAAGAGCCGCGAGGGGGGCTTCAACTACCGCTCGACCTACGACGCGCTCGGCCGGCTTCTGGCACTGAAGGCCGACGCCCTGACCTATCCCTCGGACGAGCCGACGACCGTCTACACGGAGAACTCCTGGGACGGCTCGGCCGGACCCTCCACCGGCGCACCGAAGGGCCGCCTGACACGACAGGTGGGCTGGAACCCCGCCACGGCGGACAAGTACAGCGTCCTCGAGGACTTCACCTACGCCGGCCTCGGCGGCCGGATGTCAGCCCACGAGACGACGACGAGGAACTCTTCGAACCAGACTGTCCTCCGCGCCGCCGAGACGTACGCCTACAACGGCCTCGGCCTCCTCGAGAGCTACGGGCATCCCCGTGTGTCGGGGAGCTTTCTCGCGACGACCACCTACGTCTCCGGCCGGCCCGTGAAGGTCTCGGCGGCCGGCACTTCTGTCGTCAACCCCGCCACGTACAACGCCGCGGGGCAGTTGGCGAGTTACAAGACGGGAAACGGCGTGACGACGACGATCGAAGTCGACACGAGCGGCATGGCGCGCCCGCGCCGGATCGGCTCGGCGGGAGCCTTGCAGAACTGGACGACGGGAGTCTTCTCCTATGATGGCGCCGGAAACATCACCGGCATGGGGAGCGATACCTTCAACTACGACTATCGCTCGCGCCTGACCAAGGCCGCGTTTGGCTCGATCGCCGGGGCGCCGAACGAGACCTTCACGTACGACGACTTCGGGAACATGACGCAGCGCTCCTGGTCGGGCACGGGCGGCGGGACCGTCCTGCACGACACCTTGCCGGCCAGCAACCGCCTCACCGGCGCGAGCTACGACTCCCTCGGGAACGTCACCCTCTTCGGCACCGAGCGCTACCTGCACGACGCCCTCTCCCGGCGCTGGCGCTACTCCGGCGGAGGCACGTCGGAGGAGTACTCGTACGACGGGTCGGGCGAGCGGCTCGTCCGGAAGGCCATCTCCCTCCGGTCGAACACCTACACCTTCAATCTCCGCGACGAGGAGAACCGGACGCGGACCGACTACAAGTACGACTCCTACCGCGGGACCACGATCCTTCTCGCCGACTACCTCTACCTCGGGAACCTCCAGGTCGCGACGTACACGACGACGGTCTCGGGCACCCTCCCCGTCGGCTGGGTCTACTACTCGAACGACCACCTCGGGTCGCCCCGGCTCGTGACCGACCCGTCCCGCAACGTCCTCGCCACCTACCGCTACCGCGCCTTCGGCCTGCCGATGAGCACCTCGGCCACGCCCGGCCAGGGGACCGACTTCGCGAGCATGGAGCGCGACACCTCCTCCGGCCACCACTACGACCACGCCCGCTTCTACGGCGGGTGGCTCGGCCGCTTCACCTCCCCCGACCAGCTCCGCGGCTCCCTCTCCGACCCGCAGTCCTGGAACCGTTACGCCTACGCGCGGAACAATCCGCTGAAGTACCTGGATCCCAACGGACAGGACGGGGTCAATGCTGCGGAATGGCTGAACACGGTAGCGACCGCGATTGCCGACTGGGGTGGCACTCACGACGGCGAGCACTACAGCAGCTACGTCGATGTCGCGAACACGCTAAATCGAGTAGGCGACTGGCTCAGGGTCGGCAGCAGTATCGGCGAGGCAATCGGCTCTGGGGCTGACTTCCACGACGCAGGCATCGCTTTCGCGACAGACCTCGGACGTGCTAGTGAGATGGCGTTGGCACTCGGAACTGTTGCTGAGATGGGGGTCGGCGGCAGCACGCAGCCTCAGCGGAGTCCGACAGTTCAGGAGAACAAAGCGAAGGGTGACGCTTTTCGGGACAAGGTGGCCGCTGACCTGCGCGCCCAAGGCCGCGAGGTTGCGACTGAGGTGCAGAAGTCCACACCTTTTGGCCCTCGGACAGTCGATGTCGAGGTTCGGGAGAACGGCAAGGCGCGAGGAGGTATCGAGACGAAAACGGGTCGGTCCCGCTACACGCCTTCTCAGCGTGCGAAGGATGAGTATCTTCGTCGCGTCGGATACCCGGTCACTGTGGTACGCGACTAGACGATGAACGCAGACCCAGCATTCGAAGCTCTGATTCGCTCACTTGTTCCGACGCTGCAGGAGAGCGGTTTTCGAAAGAAAGGGAGGACCTTTCACGCGCGACGAGCCGGAGCCTGGGCTGTACTAGCGTTTCAGAAGAGTCAGAAGAGCTCAGCGAGTAAGGTATTCTTTACGATCAATCTCGGCATCGCGCTCGATACGATTCTCAAATTCGATTGCGCGGACACAGAAGCACCGCCATCACTTGAGCGCTGCCACTGGTCGACTCGAATTGGGTTCTTGCTTCCCAAGCGTGAAGACACATGGTGGGTCATCGAAAGCGAGTCAGATCTCGGTCGTCTCCGAGGCGAGATTGAGCCGACGTTGCGCGACATGGCACTCCCGAAACTACAATCGCTAGCATCTGACGCCGCTCTTTGCGAATGCTGGCTACGAGGCGAGGCGGACGGCCTCACCGAGATTCAACGCCTGAGGACGCTTTCAATCGTGCTTAGAGCGCAGGGCAAGACCGAAGCACTACGCGAGACGGTGAGGTCAATGCTGGAGCTGTCGAATGGTCGTCCCACCGAAGGTCTTGTTAGGGGCCACCTCCAACGACTCGGTACACTGGAAGCATCATGAAGACCAAGCGGAGCTTGTTGGGGAGATGGCGGGTTGATCCGACTGACCATGATGCGATCGAGGAGTACGGTGACGTCTCTCTAGAATTTCGTGACGACGGGCAGTTGGTGTACGTGATTCATGCTGGCGAGAAGGCACAGCTCGTTTATCTCAATTTCCGGATTGAAGGTGGAGAGTTGGTTACGAATCAACCGTCAGCACCCAATGAGGAGCGAACGTCATTCGATCTTAGACCCGACGGGCGTCTCATCCTTCGATTCGGCAGGAGGGAATCTCGGTATGTCCGAGATGAGACGCCAGACATTCTCGCGCATTAGCCGTAGAAGTCAGCGGGGTCAGGTCTGCTGATATGCGGTTCTAGGCAGAGCCGATGGCGCGCCCTCTTCGTCTCGAGTTCCTCGGCGCTGTCTGGCACGTCACCTGCCGGGGCAACGAGCGGAAGCGGATCTTCCGGGACGAGGAGGACCGTGTCGCGTTCCTCGCCACCCTCGGCCGCGTCGTCACCATGTTCCGCTGGAAGCTCCACGCTTACGTCCTGATGGGCAACCACTTCCACCTTCTCTTCGAGACGCCCGAGCCGAGCCTCTCCCGGGGCATGCGCCAGCTCAACGGCATCTACACCCAGCGGTTCAATCGGCGGCACGGAAGGAGCGGGCACCTTCTTCAGGGGCGCTTCAGGGGGATCCTCGTGGAGAAGGAGAGCCATCTTCTGGAGCTGGCCCGGTACGTCGTCCTGAACCCCGTCCGGGCAGGTCTGGTCCGGACGCCCAGGGCATGGCCCTGGAGCAGCTACGGGGCGACGGCGGGATTCGCGGCCGCTCCGGAATGGCTCGAGACCGCCTCGACCCTCGATCAATTCGGCAGGACGAGGAGGGCCGGTCAGGCCGGCTATCGAACGTTTGTGGCCGAAGGCATGGCGTCGGGGTACGCGCCGTGGAAGGCGGTGACGGGCCAGCTCGTCCTGGGGAGCGAGACCTTCGCCCGGCAAATCGGCCGGATCGGGCGGCAGCGCACGCCCTCGCCCGAGGTGCCGAAGCGCCAGTGGGCGATCGGGAGGCCGGGAATCGAGGAGATCCTCGCCGCCGTCGGGAAGGTCTTCGACACGAAGGCCGAGGCCATCCGGAGGCCGCGCGGGGGGGTGGCGCGGGAGGCGGTGGCGTTTCTGGCGCGGCGGGAAGGCGCGTGGTCGATTGCAGAGATCGCGACGGCCTTGGGGGTGAGGTCGTGGTCGGCGTCGCACCTGGCATCGTTCGGGGAGAGACGGACGGAGACCGACCGGACGTTCCGTCAGAAGATCGAATCCGTCGTCATGCTCCTTCGAACCCAAACCACATAAACCAGACCTGACCCCACCTCTGTCCAGAGACTCTCGCCTTTTTCGGCCCGGAACTTGCGATTAACCGTGGCGGAGGACGCGATGACCTCGCCGCAGGACAACGCACCTACCCGACCCCCCAAGCCGCCCGCCGAGCCCCCGTCTCCCCCGCCACGCCGGAAGCTGGTCCGCTTCGACTTCCCGCCGGGCGCCAGCCTGGACGAGATCGTGCGGGGCGTTCGCGAGATGACGCAAAGGCACCTTCCGCCGCCGAAGCCCTGACGGGCGCCCGCGGATTCCGTTCCTCGCCGTTGGCGGTTGATACCCGCTAGCATCGTGACGTGAACGACAGGGAGCTGGTCGCGGCGCTCCGGGAGCGGTCGGGGGCGAACGACTCGGTCGCCTACGCCCACCGGGTTTTCGCCGAGACGGCCGCGCTGGCGCGCCGGCACGGGCTCTCGGCGCCGAAGTCGGTGTTGGAGATCGGCCCGGGCGCGAACCTCGGCTCCCTCTTCGCCTTCGCGGCCTCAGGCGTTCAGGAGCTGGCCGGCCTCGACGTCGTCGCCGCGCCGCCGCCTCCGCCGGAGTTCTACGAGACGCTGCGGGACTTCCTGATGGCCGTGGACGGGACGACCTGGTGGCGTACCTGGGCCGTCCGGGAGCCGGGGCGGGTCGACTTTCCCCCCGTCTCGTCCTTCCCTTCCGCCGCCGACCTTCTCGCCCGCATCCGGTACGTCGCGGGCGTCTCGTCCGAGACGCTGCCGTTCGAGGACGGGCGGTTCGACCTCGTCTACTCCGTGGCCGCGCTCGAGCACGTGCCCGACCCGGCGGGGACGCTGGCCGAGATGCGGCGCGTGCTCCGGCCCGGGGGCCTCACCGTCCACGAGATCGACCTGAAGCACCACGGCTCGGCCGACCCGCTGAAGTTCCTCGAGTGGACCGACGAGGAGTGGGCGCGGCGGGCCACGCGCTACGGCGGCGACGTGTCGCTCCGGAAGATCCTGGACGGCGGGTTCGGGGGGGAGATCTTCTGCAACCGGCTGCGGCGGGAGGGCTGGACGCGTCTCTTCCGCGAGGCGGGCTTCGCCCTCGAGCAGGTGGAGCCGGTCATCGTCCTCGACGCGTCGCTCGTGAAGCCGAAGCGGTTCGCCCCGCCCTTCCGGGACCTGCCGGACGGCGAGCTGGCCGTCCTGGCGATCCGCGTCGCGGCCCGGCGGCCGTAGGCGCCGTCAGCCCTTCTTCTTCTGGGAAAGCTCCAGGAGGATGCCGCCCGTCGAGGCGGGGTGGACGAAGGCGACGCGGCAGCCGTGGGCGCCGTCGAAGGGGGTCTCGTTGATCAGCTTCACGCCGGCCGCCTTCAGCTTCGCCAGCGCCGCGTCCACGTCGGCCACGTCGAGGCAGAGGTGGTGGATGCCCGGCCCCTTCTTTTCGAGGAATTTGGCAATCGGGCTCTCGGGCGCGGTGGGCTCGAGCAGCTCCACGTGAGACTCCCCCACCGCCCGGAACGACGTCGTCACCTTCTGCGACTCCACCGTCTCGCGGTGCTCCTCGAGAAGACCGAGCAGGTCCCAGAACGCGCCCCCCTCGCCCAGCGACCTCACCGCCACGCCGAGGTGGGAGATGCGAAGGACGCCGCCGGAAGACTCCGGGGAAGTCCCGGACGGCGAGTCGGCCGGGCGCGCCGGGCCGCCGGCGGCGTGGAGGTGCGTGGCCAGCTCGCGGGCGGCGGAGAGCGGGTCCAGGCTCCGCGCTTCCACCCGCGCCGCCGTCTCCTCGAGGGCGCCGTTGTCCCCCCGAAGGCTTTCCACCCTTCGGAGAAGGCTCTCCTTGACCAGCCCCTCGATCCGCTGCTTCGTCCGCAGGCGGCGGCGAGCGGCTCCGTCCGGCCCGTCGAGGAAGGCCCGGTGCTCGCGCAGCTTCGCCTCGAGGGCGCCCAGGCCGTCGCCCCGCGTGGCCACGGTCTTGACGACGGGAGGGACCCACGCCCCGTGCTCCCCCAGCTCCAGCATCTGCAGGATCTCCTGCACGACGCGGTCGGCCCCGTCGCGGTCGGCCTTGTTGACCACGAAGAGGTCGGCGACCTCCATGAGGCCCGCCTTGATGGCCTGGATGTCGTCCCCCATCCCGGGCGTCAGGACGACGACGCAGCTCTCGGCCAAGCGGAAGACCTCCACCTCGTCCTGCCCCACGCCCACGGTCTCGACGAGGACTTCTTCGTAGCCCGCGGCGTCCAGGACGTCCACCGCGTCGGCCGTGGCGCGGGCCAGGCCGCCGAGGTGGCCGCGCGTGGCCATGGAGCGGATCAGGACGCCCGGGTCGGTGTAGAGGTCCTGCATCCGGATCCGGTCGCCCAGGATCGCCCCGCCGCTGAACGGGGACGAGGGGTCGACGGCCACGATGCCGACCTTGCGCCCCTCCTTCCGGAAGAGGCGCGCGAGGGCGGCCGTGAGGGTGGACTTCCCCGCGCCGGGCGAGCCGGTCAGCCCCGTCACGCGAGCGCGCCCCGTCTTCGGGAAGAGCCGCGTCAGGAGCTCGGGGAAGCGCGGGTCGCCCCCTTCCGCCCAGCTGATGGCCCGGGCCACGGACGGCACCGCCCCCGCGGCCACGCCCCCGGCCAGCTCCGCGATCGTCGGGTCCCCGCCCATCGGCGGCGAGTCTAGCGTGGGAGAGAATCGCTCCGTGAATCCGCCCGGGCCCGACGCCGCGCCCCGAGCCACCGACGCCCTCCTCGCGGCGCTGGCCGAGATCGCCCGCGCGGCGGCGGGGACGCTCGAGATCCGCGAGATCTTCGAGAAGGTCTCGAGGATCGTCGGTCGGGTCCTTCCGCACGACCGGCTCGCCCTCGGCCTCCTCGACGAGGGGCGGACCGAGGTCCTGATCCACGCGTTTACCGGCCCGCCGATCTCCGGCCTGCCCCAGCGGATCCGCCTCACGTCCGAGGAGCTGCACCGGCGGGAGTGGGACTACGAGATCGTCGGCGACATCGGGGTCGAGCTGTCGCCGGACTCCCCCCGTCAGCAGCTTCTGTCGAAGGACGGGATCCGGTCGTTCCTCCGCGTGCCGATCTTCTTCGAGGGGCAGTGGCAGCTGGCCGGCGGGCTGGTCTTCATGTCGCGCACGCCGCACCTCTACCGAGACGAGGACGTCTCCGCGGCGCGCTTCGTCGCCGACCAGGTGGCCCTGCTGCTCGCGCACCAGCGCCTCGCCGAGGAAGAGCGGCGGAGCGCCGCGGCCCGCGAGGAGGCGGCCCGCCTCGAGGCGCAGGTCCGGTCCCTGACCGAGGAGCTGGAGTCGCGCCCCGGCTACGGGCGGATCGTGGCCGAGTCGAAGGCCTGGAAGGACGTGATGCTCCAGGCGGCCAAGGTGGCGCCGACGGACACGACGGTCCTCCTGCTCGGCGAGTCGGGGACCGGCAAGGAGGTCGTGGCGCGGGCGATCCACCGCGCCTCGCCCCGCGCGGCCGGCCCCTTCTCGGCCATCAACTGCGCGGCGCTGCCGGAGCAGCTCCTCGAGTCGGAGCTGTTCGGGTACGAGCGAGGGGCCTTCACGGGGGCCGTGAACCCGCGGCCGGGGCGGCTCGAGCTGGCCGCGGGCGGCATCCTCTTCCTCGACGAGGTGGGCGAGACGAGCCCGGCCGTCCAGGCCAAGCTCCTCCGCGTCCTCCAGGAGCGGGAGTTCCAGCGCCTCGGCGGGGCGAGGGTGCTCAAGGCCGACGTGAGGATCGTGGCCGCCACGAACCGCGACCTGAAGCAGGCCATCAGGCGCGGCGAGTTCCGGGAGGACCTCTACTACCGGCTCCACGTCTTCGAGATCACCCTCCCGCCGCTCCGCGAGCGCCGCGAGGACATCCTCCCGCTGACCGAGGTCTTTCTCGCCGAGGTGGGCCCCGCCATCGGCCGGCCCGTGCCCGGGATCTCGCGCGAGGCGCGCGAGCTGCTCCTCGCCTACCCGTGGCCGGGGAACGTCCGGGAGCTTCGGAACGCCCTCGAGCGCGCGGCGATCCTCTGCGAGGGGGGGCTCGTCACGGCGGCCCACCTGCCGATCTCCGTCTCGCGCGGCGAGGTCCCGCTCTCCCCCGGCCCGGCGGCGGGGATCTCCGCAGCCTCGCTCCCTCCGTCGGGCGTGGACCTCGAGGCGATCGAGAAGGCCTGGGTCGCGGCCGCCATCGAGCGGTCCGGCGGGAACAAGAGCCGGGCCGCGCGCCTTCTCGGCCTGACGCGGGCCCAGCTCTACTCGCGCCTCGAGAAGTACGGGCTCTAGGCTCCCTTACTTCCCGTACCGGTAGGCGGTGAACATCGAGTCCATCCGGGCGTCCTGCCCGGCCGTGAACTCGTACATGCAGGCGTCGTCCGTGTAGTCCATGAAGTTGTGGATCGGGTCGACGCCGGGGTAGTTCCGGGCCGCGCACGAGTCGCGGCCCGTCGGACAGCCGTAGGCGGGCGACCGCTCGGCCGGCGTGTCGCTCACGGAGTCGCCGGTCTTGGTGCACCCCCCCTGGAACGTGTGGTAGAGCCCCATCCAGTGCCCGATCTCGTGCGTCGCCGTGTCGCCGAGGTCGTACGGGACGGCCGAGCCCCCCGGGAGGGAGGAGAAGAGAACAACGACGCCGTCGTTCGATGGGTGCTTCGAGTAGTCGGACGGGAAGGTCGCCCACCCGAGGAGGCCCTGCCCGATGTTCGCCGTGTAGAGGTTCAGGGTGGAGGCCGTGCCGCGCCGGAGGGCCGCCTTGGCCTGCTTCTCGGCCGTCGAGCCGGGGGTCATCGTGTACCAGGAGGCATTCGTCGTCCGGTCCGTCCCGACCAGCTGGAAGCCCCACCCCCACGGCGCGTACGCCGCGTTCAGGACGGCCATCTGGTCGGCGATCATCGAATCCGGGACGTCCCCGTTCGCCAGGCCCGACCCGTTGTTGATGACGTGGACGTAGACGTCCACGACCCCCCCGGTGACCGTCGCCATCCGGCGGGCTTCCCCGACGACGAGATACGCCATCTCGGCCTCGATCTCGAGCTGCTCCTGCTCGTCGACCGGCCGCGTGCTGCAGCGCGCGCCGCTCTCGACGAAGGCGCGCTGGTTCCGGTACTCGATCCCCCGGAAGACGAAGGGGACGTCCTCCGCGTCGCCCGCGCGGGCGCGCGGCCCCCGGGGGCCGGACTCGGGATCGCCGGCGGCCACGACGCCGGGCAGCGCCAGGATCGCCAGGGCCAGGACGAGAGCCGGTCGGGCGAGCTTCCGCATGGGGGCCTCCTCTAAATTGAGAATGGTTCGCAATCTATCCCGGTCCCGGGGCCGGACGCAAGGGGGGCGGGCGGGGTTAGCATCCGCGCATGGGCGGCGGGCTCTTCCTGGCCCTCTCCGGGGCCGCGATCTCCATCGGGTCGCTCCACTCCCTCGCGCCCGACCACTGGGTCCCCTTCGCCGCCATCGCCCGCGCCCAGGGGTGGCCGGCCCGGAAGACGGCCCTCGTCACCCTCCTCTGCGGGTTCGGGCACGTCACCGTGTCGGCGCTCCTCGGCCTCCTCGGCCTCCTCTTCGGACGGCGGATCTTCCAGACCATCGGCGAGCGGATGGAGGCGGTCGCCGGCCTGCTCCTGATCGGCTTCGGCCTCGCCTACGGGCTCTGGGGCCTCCGCCGCGCGGTCGCCCGGCGCGTCCACGGGCACGCCCACGCCCACTTCGACCACGTCCACGACCCGTCGCACGCCACGGTCTGGTCCCTCTTCGTCCTCTTCTGCGCCGACCCGTGCGTCGCCGTCATCCCGCTCCTCTTCTCGGCCGCCCCGCTCGGCACGGCCCAGACGGTCGGCATCGTCCTCCTCTACGAGATCGCCACCATCGGCACGATGGTCCCGCTCGTCCTCTCGGCCCGGGCGGGCGCGGCCCGGCTCCGCCTCCCCTTCCTCGACCGGTGGGGCGACGCGGTGGCGGGCGGCGTCATCGTCCTGACGGGCGTCCTCGTCGGCCTCCTCGGCATCTGACCGCCCGCGCCCGTGACGTGCGTCACGTCCGGGCGCCGACTCCTTGACTTCGACCCGCTTGAAGAGAGACTCTGTCTCAAATTTCCGGGCCGGGGCCCGACACGAGGAGGTCGGCGATGAAGCGAGCGGCGTGCGTGGGGCTCCTGATCCTGTGCATGACATCGGCGGCGGCGCGAGGGGACGACGACGAGGCCACGGCTCACGGCTGGCGGCTCAAGGGGGACCGCGGCGAGACGGTGAAGGTCCTGCCGTCGCCCCATCGGGTCCCGTCGGCCGCGGGCCACCCTGTCGAGGCCCCGGTCACCGGCATGACGGTCTACGCGGCCAGCTACGGGTCGGGGAACCTGAACGACCACGGCGGGCTCGAGATCGCGAACGCCGGCTTCTACCAGATCTACTACGACAGCACCGTCCCGGCGAACATCACGACAGGGATCGACGGCTTCGTGAACGTCTTCGGGAGCGGCGTTCCCGACTATAAGATCATCCAGCAGTACGGCTCTCACGCGGCGATCGCGCCGACGCTCGCGAACCGCGGGCAGTTCGTCGACACGAAGGGCGTCCCGAGCACGATTTCGGACTCCCAGATCCAGAGCTACCTCGCCGGGCTCTTCACCAGTAGCACCGTTCCCGCGAGCGCGTCGACGATCTACGGCGTCTACCTCCCGCCGGGCACGACGTCGACCATGGGTTCGTCGAGCTCCTGCACGAACTACTGCGGGTATCACAGCGTCTTCACGTACGGAAGCCTCCAGATCAAGTACGCCGTCTTCCCCTACCTGACCTGCTCCGGCTGCTCCCTCTCGGGCCGCAGCGTCCTCGACATGCTGACGATCGTCACGTCGCACGAGATCCGCGAGGCCGTGACCGACCCGGGCGACAACGGGAAGAACGCCTGGTACGACCGGCGGGGCTACGAGGCGGACGACAAGTGCGCCTGGCACCACCTCTACACGGTGGGCGGCTACTGGGTCCAGCCGGAGTACTCGAACGCCAACAAGGGGTGCGTCGTCTACCCGTGAGCTGAGGGGGCCCCGGGCGCGGGACGGGGGCCCGGCGGCGCCCGCGACCCCCTCCCGCTTACCATGCACGCGTGACCGCCTCCGGGTTCCTGCAGGGCCTCCTCGGCTCCTCGCCGTGGGAGATGCTCGGCGCGGCGACCGGCCTCGTCTCCGTCTGGCTGATGGCCCGGCAGAGCGTCTGGGGCTGGCCCGCCGGCATCGTCTGCGTCTCGGCGTACGCGTGGGTCTTCGGCCAGTCGCGCCTCTACGCGAACATGGCCCTCCAGTTCGTCTTCCTCGCCCTGCAGGTCTACGGGTGGGTTCACTGGTGGAGAGGGGCGGGCGCGACGCACGACGCCCTTCCCGTCACGCGCCTCGGGGCCCGCGCCGCGCTCCTCTGGGCCGCCGCCGGGGCCGCGGCCAGCCTCGGCCTCGGCGCGTTCATGGCCGCGCGGACCGACGCGTCGAACCCGTGGCCCGACGCCACCCTCACGGCGTTCAGCCTCGTGGCCCAGTGGCTCCAGGCCCGGAAGATCTTCGAGTGCTGGGTCGTCTGGATCCTCGTGGACGTCGGCTACGTCGGCCTCTTCACGGTCCAGCGCCTCCACCTGACGGCCGTCCTCTACGTCGTCTTCCTCGTCCTCTGCGTCTACGCCCTCCGGGAGTGGCGCCGCTCGCCGGCGCCGGCGGCCGCGTGACGGCGAGGCCCCTCCTCCGCGTGGCCGTCGTCGGGCCCGAGTCCTCCGGGAAGACGACGCTCGCCGGGGCGCTCGCCGCGCACTTCGGAACGGCCTTCGTCCCCGAGGCCTCCCGCGCGTACTACGACGCGAAGGGGATCGTCTACGAGATCGGCGACATCCTCCCCATCGCCCGCGTCCAGACGGCGTCCGAAGAGAAGCTGTCGGAGACGGCGAACCGCCTGCTCGTCCTCGACACGGACCTCCTGACCGTCACCGTCTGGAGCCACGTCCTCTACGGCGGCTGCCCGCCCGAGGCCGAGGCGATGGCCGCGGCGCAGCGCGTCGACCTGACGCTGCTCCTCCTCCCCGACCTCCCCTGGACGTACGACCCGCAGCGGTGTCACCCGGAGCTGTCGCAGCGCGAGGACTTCTTCGGGCGCCTCCGCACCGGTCTCACCCGACTCGGGCGGCGCACCGTCGTCGTCGGGGGAGACGGCGCCGCGCGCTTCGCCGCCGGGTGCGGGGCCGTGGACGCCCTCCTCGCGGGGCGCTGAGCCCCCCGGGGTCAGTCCTTCAGCCGCTTTCGCCGCGGAAGGAGGTCGTTCACCTCGCGCAGGGCCAGCTCGAGCCCCTTCTCGATCCCCTCGGGCTCCTCGTGGCGGAGGGCCTTCATGGCGTACTCGTCGCGGAGGCGGATGAGCCGGTGCCCGAGCGCCCAGAGGATCGTCTCGACCGCCTTCTGCTCCTTCTCCGACCGCTCTTTCGACATGCCCCGCATTCTGGACCAAGATCTCCCCCGATGTCGCTGCTCGCCGTCCTCGTCCGGACCTTCAGCCCCGGGAACCTCGGCGCCGCGGCCCGCGCGGCGAAGAACTTCGGGACGGGCCTGGCGCTCCTCGAGCCGCGGGTCGACCCGCTCCATCCGGACGCCGTCGCCTATGCGAGCGGCGCCGAAGACCTTCTGAAAGGGATCCGGACGCTCGAGAGCTGGGACGCGCTCCGGGAGGACGTCGCCCGGACCGTCGCGCTCAGCTCTCTTCGAGGACGGGCCACGAGAGGGCTGCCCCCGGCCACGACCTTCGCCGGCGTCCGGCGCGACCTGCGGGCGGGGCGGCGCGTCGCGCTCGTCTTCGGGCCGGAGCGGGGCGGGCTGACGACCGACGAGCTGCGCGCGTGCGACGCGCGGATCCGGATTCCGACATCGCCCGCCTTTCCGAGCCTCAACCTCGCGCAGGCCGTCGGCATCGCGCTGGCGTTGGTCTCTTCGCCCGCTCTTCCTTTCGAAGAACCGCGCCGACGGAGCGAAAGCGGTCCGCCGTCGGAGGCGCCCGCCACCTCGAAGGAGCTGGCTCTCCTCGGGGAGTCGCTTCGTGCGGCGCTCTCCGCGGCCGGGTACGCCGGCCGCGGCCGGAACGCGGGCGTCGTGGCCGAGCTCGAGTCGACGCTCCTCCGCTCGCGGCTCACGCGGCGCGAGGCGACGCTCTGGCTCGGGGCGCTCGCGGCGCTCTCGGCCCCCTCCCGGCCGCGCCGCTGACTACCGGCAGAAGACCCGGAAGTCCATGTCGGCGAACGGGAAGATCGTGTCGGCGTCCTCGAGGAGCGCGAGGTACTCCTCCGCGACCGGTCCGGACTCGACCTGCCGCAGCAGCTCCTTCGCCCGGTCGAGGTGCCGGACGATCTGCAGCTCCGAGTAGCGCGCCGCCTGCCCGGTGGAGATCAGGAACCCCCAGTCGGAGGCGCCGGCGAGGAAGAGCTCCCGCGCCGCCTGGTTCAGCGCCCGCCGGCGGAGCGGGTCGGGGTCGTCGCGGTGCCGCGTCGCCAGCTCTGACATCCGGCTCGAGAGCCGGAAGAGGTGCCGGTAGACCCAGACGTTCGGCTGGTAGGCGCGATCCTCGACCCAGGTCTGGAAGTAGTCTCCCTTCCCCCACGAGCCGGCGTTCGGGACGAGCTTCTGGTGGTGCGGCTGCTCGGAGAGGTACTCGCTCGGCGTGACGGGACGGACCTCGGACTGGTCGTAGAGCATCTTCCGGAAGACCGACTCGAGGAACGCCGGCCCCTCCTCCCACCAGTGGCCGTAGAGCTCGGCGTCGTAGGCCGAGACGCGGCACCCCGTCCGGCCGCCGCTCATCCTCCGGTCGTGGTTCGCCTGGGCGCCCCGCTCGAAGACGAACTGCCCCGCCTGCTCGTGGACGGTCTCCTCGGCCCACGAGGGGACGTAGTAGGCCTTGTCGCCGAGGTCCACCTTCTTCCCCGTGATCCGGTAGTACTTGATCCCCGTGTTGCGGCGGACGTTGGCCGTCCGGAAGTAGGGCGGCAGGTAGTCCCAGTCGGCCTCGTAGCCGAGGTCGCGGTACCACTCCTTGTAGTTCGGGTGCCCCGGGTAGCCCGCCTCGCGCGACCAGATCTTGTCGCGCGTCTGGGGGTCGATGGGGAAGGCCGCGAGGCCCGCGGGCGTGATGACCGGCTCGGAGGAGCCGAAGAACGGGCGCGTGTCCCCCTCGAGGACGGTCTTGTCGTTCAGGAGGAACCACTGGATCCCCTCGGTCGCGAGCGCCTCGTCGAGGCCCGGGGTGAAGGCGTTCTCCGCCAGCCACATCCCGCGGGGCCACCGGCCGAAGACCCGCTCGTACTGCCGGGCGGCCACCTGGATCTGCGCGCGGACCGTCTCCGGGACGTGCCGGAAGAGCGGCAGGATCATGTGCGTGGCGGGACAGGTGATGACCTCGAGCTTCCCGGCGTCCTGGAAGTCCCGGTAGCCGCGGGTCAGGTCCCCCGCGTAGGCCTCGAAGACCTCCTTGGCCGCCTCGAACCGGTGGACCGTCTGCCACGCGGTGTCGTGCCACGGCTTGCCGTGGGAGTTCTCGGCCTCGCGCCGGGCGAGCGCGAGGCAGGTGTCGATGTGCCGCGCCGCCCGCGTCTTCAGGAGCGGGTCCTGCATCATCGACAGGAGGGGCGGGGTCAGGCTGACCGTGAGTCGGAAGTCGACGCGGTCGCGCGCGAGCTTCCAGAGGCGGTGGAGCAGCTGCGTGTAGACCGAGGCGACCGCCTCGAAGAACCACTGCTCCTCCAGCGAGACGTCGTACTCCGGGTGGCGGACGAACGGGAGGTGCTGGTGGAGGACGAGCGCCCAGCACCCCTTCTCCTCCGGGGCCGTGTGGGTCCGCCGCTTCCAGTAGAGGTACTGGTTGTACCGCCAGTCGTGCGAGGCGACCGGAAGCTCCACGTCGTTCGGGTGCACCGGCGCCGAGCCCCAGGCGGCGTAGTTCTCGGCCGTCTCGGCGCGCTCGCGCGGCGAGAAGACCGCGTTCGACCGCGCCACCTGCTCGAAGAACGTCGTCCCCTGCGCCCGGTAGCCGATCTCGGCCACCCAGTTCCGCCCCGGCTCCACGCCGACCCAGTAGGACACCTTGTCGTTCAGGAAGTCGTCCACCTCGAAGAAGGAGTTCGCGTTGAACCCGTCGAAGGGGACGCCCGTCACGTCGTAGACGCGGAGGATCAGGTGATTCGTCGCCAGAAAGCCGCTGCCGAAGCGCCGCTCCATCGCCTCGCGCGTCCCCTGCCCCACCTCCCACAGGACGAAGAGCTGGCGAGGAGAGGACGGCACGAGGTAGAGGTAGGTCTCGTTCGTGTAGTCGGTGAGGAAGGGAATCTCCGTGAGGGGCTTCCACTTCAGGTCGGTGAGCCCCGCCGTCTCGGCCAGGAGCTGCTCGTCCGTCTCGGCCGAGGGGTGGTCGACGGGGGCGTGGGGGTCGAAGCTCTCCGGAGTTGCCTCACCGGGAACCGTCTCTTCGGGAACCGCCTCGCCGGCCGGCTTCTGGTCCATGGGACCTCCCGCGGTCGCGTCTCGGCCGCCGAGACGCCATTCTAGTCGCGGGCTACAGGTCCAGGCTCTCGGCCTCCCGCGCTCTCTCCGTGATGAAGCGGTAGCGGGCCGCCGCGTCCTTGCCCATCAGCTCGCCGAGCGTCCGCTCGGCCTCGAGGACGTCGGGGACGGTCACCTTCACCGCCCGCCGCCGGCGCGGGTCGAGCGTCGTCTCCTTCAGCTGCTCCGGCATCATCTCGCCCAGCCCCTTGAACCGCATGATGTCGGGCTTCACGTTCCCCGGGAGCTTCGCCAGGATCGCGTCGCGCTCGGCGTCGTCGAGCGCCCACCAGGTCGCCTTCGCCGCGTCGATCCGGTAGAGAGGGGGCTGCGCGAGGAAGACGTGCCCCTCCTGGACCAGCTTCGGCAGGTGCCGCCAGAAGAAGGTCAGGAGCAGCGTCGAGATGTGGTGCCCGTCCGCGTCGGCGTCCATCAGGAGGAAGACCTTTCCGTACCGGAGCTTCGTCGCGTCGAACTGGGCGCCGACCCCGCAGCCGAGGGCCGAGACGATGTCGGAGAGCTCCCGGTTCCCGGTCACCTTCGCCGAGTTCGCCTGCTCGGCGTTCAGGACCTTCCCCCGGAGCGGCAGGATCGCCTGCGTCTCCCGGTCGCGCCCCTGCTTGGCCGAGCCGCCCGCGGAGTCCCCCTCGACGATGAAGAGCTCGGAGACGGACGGGTCGGTCGAGGAGCAGTCGGCCAGCTTGCCCGGGAGGTTCAGCCGGTGCGAGACGGCGGTCTTCCGGGTCACCTGCTGCGCCGCCGCGCGGCTCGCCTCGCGCGCCCGCGCGGCGAGGACGATCCGCCCGACGATCGCCTCGGCGAGCGTGGGGTTCTCGTTGAGCCACTTCTCGAGGGCGGGCCGGACGGCGCCGTCCACCTGCGCCGCCAGCTCCGGATTGTTCAGGCGGTCCTTCGTCTGCCCCTGGAACTGCGGCTCGAGCACGTACACCGACAGCAGGGCGAGGATGCCCTCGCGGATGTCCTCCGCGGCGACCGTCACCCCCTTGGGCACCAGCTCGTGCGTCTCGAGGTAGTTCCGGACGGCCTTGGCGATGCCGGCGCGGAGGCCGTTCTCGTGCGTCCCGCCCGAGGGTGTCGGGATGCCGTTCACGAAGGAGCGGATCGTCTCGTCCGTCGCCTCGGTCCAGACGAGCGCCAGCTCGAGGCGTGGGTCGGCGTCGCGCGCGAGGAGGAACTCGGACGGCGTCGTCGGCTTCTTCCCCCGCTCGGCGACGAGCTTCACGAGGAAGTCCTGCAGCCCCCCCTCGTGGTGGAGCTCCTCGCGGAGGGGGGGCTTCTGCGTCTCGTCCACGAAGACGACGCGGAGGCCGCGGTGGAGGTACGTCTTGGCCTCCAGCCGCTCGCGGATCTCCCCCGCGTCGAAGGCCAGCTTCCCGAAGATCTCCGGGTCGGGGCGGAACCGGATCGTCGTCCCCGAGCCGCGCACCTTGTCCCCCCCGGACGTCTTCCGGAGCTTCGACGTCGCCTTCCCCCGGGAGTACGTCTGGTCCCACTCGGCGCCGTCGCGGCGCACGGTGACGGTCATCTCCGCGGAGAGCGCGCAGACGACCGAGGAGCCGACGCCGTGGAGGCCTCCGGAGTGGACGTAGTTCCCCTGCTCGAACTTCCCGCCGGCGTGGAGGGTCGTCAGGATCAGCTCGAGGGCCGGCTTCCGGTACTTCGGGTGGACGTCCACCGGGATGCCGCGGCCGTTGTCGGCGATCTCGACCTCGCGCCCGTCAGGGAA
>DAOMFB010000003.1:0-22280 GCA_035429585.1 Thermoanaerobaculia bacterium | reverse complement strand
CGGGGCCGAAGACGCTGGACCAGGTCATCGTGGAGTACCTCGCCTCCGAGGCGGCCTCCGAGCGGCTGGAGCTCTCGATCATGGCCGGCGGCGACTTCGTCGCCGGCGACACGGTGCCGCTGACGGTCATCGCCTCCACCTCGATCACGAGGAAGACCGTGGCGGGAGCCCAGGTCACGATCCGGGTCGTGTCGACGAGCGGCCCCCCCCAGATCCTCTTCCGCGGCGTGACGGGAAACGACGGGATGGTCAAGACGTCGTGCGCCCTGCCCGACGTCGGGACCGGAAACGCCGCCCTCATCATCGTCGGCTTCTCGCCGATCGGGAGCAGCGAAACGAAGTACCTGATCCGGAAGAAGGGGAGTTGACCGAAATCGTGTATATTTCGCCCCCGCCTCCCGGGGCTGATCCGGGCGGCAGACGGGCCGCTAGCTCAATTGGTAGAGCAAGAGACTCTTAATCTCTGGGTTGGGGGTTCAAGTCCCTCGCGGCTCACCAGAAACCGTGAAAGGCCGGCGTCATCGCCGGCCTTTTTCTCTTTCCCCAGGAGGAACGCGATGCGCACCCGACTCCCGCTCGTCCTCGTGGCGCTCCTCACCGCCGCCCTCCCGGCCGCCGCCGGGCGACCCATGACGGTCGACGATCTCCAGACGGCGGTCCGCGTCGCGGACCCGCAGCTCTCGCCCGACGGGAAGTGGGTCGCGTTCGTCCGGACGGAGACCGACCCGAAGTCGCTCCGGCGGAACGCCGACATCTGGCTCGTCCCGTCCGACGGGTCGGCGCCGCCCCGGCCGCTGACGCGGAGCGAGAAGAGCGACACGACGCCGCGCTTCTCGCCCGACGGCAAGGCGGTCGCCTTCCTCTCGGCGCGGAGCGGGTCCTCGCAGGTCTGGCTGCTGAGTCTGCTCGGCGGCGAGGCCCGGAAGGTGACGGAGGTCCCCGGGGGGGTCGACGGACCGCTCGTCTTCTCCCCGGACGGGAAGAAGGTCGCCTTCGTGGCGGACGTCTACCCGGGCTGCGCCGACGAGGCGTGCAACCGGAAGAAGTTCGACGAGGCCGAGAAGGGGCCCGTCAAGGCCTACCACCTGACCCGCCTCATGTCCCGCCACTGGGACGCGTGGCGCCCGGAGGTACGCCACCACGTCCTCGTGGCCGACGTCGAGACGGGGAAGACCGTCGACGTGACGCCGGGGGACTTCGACTCGCCGCCGCACTTCTACGAGGACGGTGGGATCGCGTTCTCGCCCGACGGCAAGCGGATCGCCGTCGTCTCGAACCGCGAGGGAAACGACGTCGAGGCGTGGACGACGAACAAGGACGTCTTCCTCGTCCCGGCGGCGGGTGGGGCCGCGGAGAAGCTCACCGGGAACCCCGCGGCGGACGTCGACCCGGCCTTCACGCCGGACGGCGCGACGGTCCTCACGCGCTCGCAGCGGCGGGCGGGCTTCGAGGCGGACCGCTGGTGGCTCGAGGCGTGGGACGTCGCCTCGAGGTCGAAGCGGACCCTCTTCACCGAGCCGGACCTCTCCGTGGAGGCCTTCGTCCTCTCGAAGGACGGCAAGACCGTCTACTTCACGGCGCAGAACGCGGGGCGGTACGACCTCTACCAGGTGCCGCTCGCCGGAGGGACGCCGAAGGAGCTGAAGCGGGGCGGCGCCATCGCGTCGCTCGCGGCCGGCCCCGGCTTCCTCGTCTTCCTCGAGTCGTCGATGACCGCGCCGGCGGAGATCTACCGCCTCGCGCTCGACGGCAAGGGGGCGCCCGCCCCGGGTCCGGCCGGAGCCGTCCGGGCCGTGACGAGCGAGAACGCGACGTGGCTCGCCGCGACGACGCGCAACGCCCCCGAGAGCTTCACGGTGAAGGGGGCGGGGGGGGCGCCCGTCCAGTCGTGGCTCCTGACGCCGCCCGGGTTCGACCCGGCGAAGAAGTACCCCGTCGTCTTCCTGATCCACGGAGGCCCCCAGGGCGCCTGGGAGGACCTCTGGCACTACCGCTGGAACCCAACCCTCTGGGCGGCGCAGGGGTGGGTCGTCGTCCTGCCGAACCCGCGGGGCTCGACCGGCTTCGGCCAGAAGTTCGTCGACGAGATCTCGGGCGACTGGTGCGGGAAGGTGATGGGCGACCTCTTCGCCGTCTTCGACGACGTGGCGAAGCGGCCCTTCGTCGATCCGAAGCGGATGGGGATCGCCGGGGCGAGCTACGGCGGCTACGCGGTGAACTGGATCCTGACCCAGACGGACCGGTTCGCGGCGGCCTTCACGCACGACGGCAACTTCAACCTCGACACGATGGCCTACGCGACCGAGGAGCTCTGGTTCACCGACTGGGACCTCGGCGGGGTGCCGTGGAGCGCCTCGTTCAAGGAGCATTCGGCCCGCTGCTCGCCGCACAACTACGCCGAGAAGATCGTGACCCCGACCTTCGTCGTGTCGAACGAGCTCGACTACCGGGTGCCGTTCGACCAGAACTTCCAGCTCTTCACCCTCCTCCGCCGCCGCGGCGTCCCGAGCGAGATGCTCGTCTTCCCCGACGAGGGGCACTTCGTCCTGAAGCCGTGGAACTCGAGGCTCTGGCACGATTCGGTCTTCGGCTGGATGAGGAAGTACCTCGGGCCGTAAGGAGGCGTCGATGCGGCGCGTCGTCCGCGTCTCGCTTCTCGCCGTAGCGCTCCTCGTCCCGTCCGTCCCGGCCGGGGCCGCCGAGCGGACGACGTTTCGCCTCCTCGACGCGTCGGGAAGGCCGCTCGCGGGCGCGCGCGTGACCCTCCTCGGGCAGACGGGGTCGGTCTCGACCGGGCCCGGCGGCCTCTTTCGCCTCGACGTGGAGCCTCCCCCTCCCTTCGAGCTGGCCGTGACGACGGCGAGCGGCACCTGGCTGGGCCTCGTCCGCGTCGCAGTCGCCGTACCCGGAAGCGTCCTCGACCTCCGCCTGCCGTCCCCGCGGACGGCCGAGGTGGAGATCTGGAGCACGGTGGCTCCGTCCACGCCGGCGCCGCCGGCGAGCGCCGCCGCGCTCGTCACGCGCGAGGAGATGACCGAGCGTCGCCCCTCGCGGCTGACCGACACGCTCGCCGAGATGCCCGGAACGAGCCGGATCGAGGAGGGGCAATCGGTCGTCCCCTCGGTGCGCGGGCTGGCTCGCGGCCGGACGCTCCTGATGCTCGACGACGGACGCGTCACCGCCGAGCGGCGGGCCGGCCCGTCAGCCAGCTGGCTGAATCCCTTCGCGCTCGAGAACGTCGAGGCGGTCCGCGGGCCGGGCTCGGTCCTCTACGGGTCGGACGCCTTCGGCGGCGTGATCCACGGACGGACCCCGCTGCCGCAGGCCGGGGGCTTCTCGGCCCGATACGCCCTCGCGGCCGGAACCGGCCCCGAGGAGGCGGGGATCGGCCTCGAGGCGAACGTCCCGGCGGGGGACGGGGCCGTCCTCGCGCAGTTCACGCAGCGCTCGTTCCGGGACTACGAGGCGCCCTCCGGAACGGTCGACAACTCGGCCGCGCGGGACCGGGGCGGCCTTCTCCGGCTCCTCTATCCCGTCGGCTCCGCGACGCTCTTCGCCGGGGTGCAGCTCGGGGAGGGGCGCGACATGGGGAAGCCGGCGAAGGACTCGAACGTGACGCGGGCGTACTACCCGCGGGAGGACTCGAACCGCTTCACGCTCGGCGCCGACATCCCGGGGGCCCTCGGCTTCTCGAGCCTCGAGATCCGGTCGTTCCTCGACCGGTACGTCCTCGTCACCGACCGCGATCTGCTCGCCACGAAGACGACCCCCCGCTTCCTCTCGGAGGCGTACGTCGGGGCGAACGACGTCTCTCTACGTGCGGTCGGACGCCGGGCGATCGGCATGGGCGCGCTGCGCATCGGTCTCGAGGCGGTCAGCCGCTACAACCTACATGCGACCAACACCTTCGACAGCTACGACATGTCCGGGACCGTGACGAACGTCGTGTCCGAGGTCGCCATAGAGGACGCGAGCCAGCTGGACGTAGCCCTCTTCGGCGACTTCGAGCAGCCGCTCGTGGCGGAGCGGCTCTCGCTCTCGGCGGGCCTCCGGGGCGACGCCGTCTGGTCGAAGAACGTGGCCGGCTACTACGGCGACCGGAAGAGCACGGAAACGGCCCCCTCCGGGATGCTGGCCCTCGCCTGGACGCCGCTCCCGGAGACGAGCCTCACGGCGCAGTGGGCGCACGGCTTCCGGATGCCGACACTCTCGGACCGCTACTACCGCGGGGTCTCGGGCCGGGGCTACGTCGTGGGAAACCCCGACCTCGTGCCGGAGACGAGTGACCAGTGGGACCTCGCCGTCCGGAGCCGCGTCGGACCGGCCCACCTGGCCGCTTACGGCTACTACTACCTGATCCACGACCTCGTCGAGCGCTACAAGAAGGGAGCGGACTACTTCTTCCGGAACCACGGCACGGCGGAGATCTACGGCGGGGAGCTGGAGGCGGGGTTCCTCCTGTCGCCCGGCTACAGCCTCCAGCTCTTCGGGACCCTTGTCCGTGGGACCACCCGGGAGGACCGGGCGCCGGTGGCCGACGTCCCTCCGCTCAATGGGGGCATCTCCTTCGACGCTCGCCCGATCGCCGGGCTCTGGATCCGGGCCCGCTGGGCCCTCTTCGCCCGGGACGACCGCCCCGGCCCGACCGAGATCGTGACGCCGGGTTACGGTGTGGTCGACCTCTCCCTCGGCTACCGATTCCTCCCCGCTCTCGAGGCGCGCGTCGTCCTGAACAACCTCTTCAACAAGGAGTACCCGGGGACGCCGGACGAGCTGGGCGTCCCGGCCCCGGGCTTCAATGTGACCTTCGCCCTGGCCGGCCGGTTCTGAGATCGCTTCGCAACATTTGACGGATAATCCCGTCCGGAACCGATGGGCTCCCCCCTCCGGCACGCCGCGTCCCTCCTCGCGTTCGTCGCGGGAACGGCCGGTGCCGCGTCCCTCCCCGGTCCGGCGCCCCTCGACCGGATCCCGGCCGGACGGGTCGAGATCGTCGCGCTCGAGCCGGCGCGATCGGGAGTGAAGGAGCGCGAGCTGGTCCTCTCCCTGGACGGCGGGAAGAGCTTCCCCGTCCGGCTGACGGGGGAGATCGGCCCGGCGGACCGCGCGGCGCGATGGCGGGTTCCGGCGCTGCCGACGGAACACGCCGTTCTCGCCCTCCGCGAAGGGGACGACGGCGCCGAAGAGGAGATCGTCGCCGCGAGCGCCGAGTTCGTGATCCTCCCGTCGCCGGGCGCTCCCGTCGAGGAGCTCCGGCTCCGGGACGGCGAGTGGACGACGCGCGAGGCGGACGCCGGTCAGCGCGGGCTTCCGCCGCCGTCGTTCGGAGACTCCGGTCCGGAGCGCTGGAAGCCTCTCGACGACGCGTTCGACGCCCTCGACGAGCCGGTTCGCGCGCTCGTGGCCGACCCGGAGGCTCTCCCCGGCCCGGCGCACGGCCGGGTACCGGCGCTCACGGCGGACGGGTCGCCCCCCGTCCGCCGGGTCCCGTCGTTCCTCCCCCTGCGCGAGTAGACCGGGCTCCGGCCCTCGGGTCCGCGCCGTCGGGAGGAGGCTCCGCCTCCGGAAAGGGACTCTCTTCCATGAGAAACCGCATTGCGGGCGTGCCAGCGCTCGTCGCTCTGATTCTTTCGGCCGCGCCGGCCGCGGCGCAGGAGCCACCGCCGAAGGCCGCCTCGGCCGAGATCGTCGTCTCGGCCACCAAGCTTCCCGAGGACGCCGTGGACGTCGCCGGCTCGACGGCGGTGATCACGGGCGAGGAGCTCCGGAGCCGGAACGTCCGCACGGTGTCCGAGGCCATCCAGAACGTGACGGGGATCGACACGGGGAACGGCTCCGACAACGGCGCGCACGCGGCGAACATCGGGGTCTGGGGCGTCAAGGAGTTCGACGCCCTCCTGATCACGGTGGACGGGGTTCCGGTCGGCGGGCCGTTCAACCCGTCGCTCGCGCAGATTCCGATCGACGACATCGACCGGATCGAGATCGTGAAGGGACCTCAGGGGACCCTCTACGGCGTCTCGGCCTTTGCCGGCATGATCCAGGTCTTCACCCGCGGCAACGAGGCGCCGCACGGCTCCTTCCGGGCCGGCGGGGGCTCGTTCTCCGAATGGAACGCGGACCTCAACTGGGGAATGAGCCCGTCGCCCGGCTTCAACCTCCGCGTCTTCGGCTCGCTCGCGCGCGAGGCCGGCTGGCAGGACCGGACGACCTTCTCCGACAGCCGCCTGACCCTCTCGGGCGACTACACCGCCGGCCGGACGACCTATCGCCTCGCCGTGACGACGGCGCTCGACTACAACTACTTCGGGTCGCCGATGCCCTACGAGGCCGGGCAGCCGATCCCGGGATTCGTCGTCAAGGACAACTACGCCGTCGTCGGCGCCCGTCTCGACCACCGCTTCACGACGATCAGCGGCGGCTTCTCGACCCCGCTCGGCGCGGGATGGAAGCTGGAGGACACGCTGGGCCTGACGCACGACGACCAGATCCAGATCCGGTCGTTCATCACGGCGACGGACGGCGTGACCGCCTCGGCCACCGGCACTTCCCTCAAGCCCGTCGAGTCGACCCTCTTCAACGACCTCCGGGCCGTCGGGACGTTCCAGGCGGCCGGGACGCACAGCCTCGTCGGCGGCGTCGGACTGACCTGGGGCCGGACGACGGCCTCGGGGACCGGGTTCGACTTCGACCTCGTCGTCTCGCCGGTGCCGGTCGTTCCCTCGATCGACCAGATCCCGGTCGGCGACAACCGCTCCTTCCAGGACCGGCGCACCTTCTGGGGCTTCTACGTGAACGACGAGTGGACGCCGGTGCGGTGGCTCACGGTGACCGCGGGCGCGCGCTACGACCTGACGAGCGAGGCGCTCCAGGCGGCGCAGCAGGAGGTCGGGACCCCCGCTCCCGACGTGACGACCGACACGCAGGAGAACGGGGCCTGGTCGGGGGGCGTCTCGGCCCTCTTCCGGCTCCTGTCGAAGCCGCTCGGGCCGCTCGACACGGCGAACCTCTACGGAGGGTGGCGGAGCAACTTCAAGCCCGCCGCCCCGAACCTCGTCGAAGCCGAGTCGGCACGCATCCTCCAGCCCGAGCGGACGTACGCGGGGGAGATCGGCCTCAAGACGCGGTGGCTCGGGCAGCAGCTCTCGCTCGACGTCTCGCTCTTCGACATGACCTTCCAGAACATGGTCGTCGGCGTCCTCGGCCCCGGCGGGGAGCCGGCCCTGACGAACGCGGGCGAAGAGAGCTTCAAGGGAATGGAGGTGGACGCCTCGTGGCAGCCGGCCGCGGTGAAGGGCCTGACCGTCGGCGGAGGCTACGCGCACCACAACGCGAAGTACGTCCAGTTCAGCTTCCTGACGCCCGACGGGGAGCTCCGCGTCGTCGACGGCAAGCGCGTGGAGATGGTTCCGCGCGACCTCTGGTTCCTAAGGCTCGGCTACGGGACCGGGAAAGGCCCGGGCGCCTTCGTGAACATGCGGCACCAGAACCAGCGGCCGCTGACGCGGCGGAACACCTACTACACGCCGAGCTTCTTCATGATGGAGGCGGGGGTGTCGTGGGACTTCCCGCGCTTCCGGGTCGGCGTCATGGGCCGGAACCTGACGAACAGCCGGCCTCCCGTCACCGAGAGCGAGATCGGCGACAGCCAGTACTACATCGCCGCGCCGCGGCGATTCCTCGGGGAAGTCACCTTCAAGTTCTGAGGTCCCGGCGGCGGACGGGCCCCGCGGTGCGTGCTAGCATCGCGGGCTCCGCCCGTCTGGCGGGAGTGGCGGAATGGCAGACGCGCCGGACTTAGGATCCGGTGGGGAAACCCGTGAGGGTCCGACTCCCTCCTCCCGCACCATTCCGCACGACGACAGAGCGAAGGAACCCGCCCCATGATCACCTCCTACGTCGACGCATCCCCGACGAAGAAGTCCTTCACGGTCGAGGTCCCCGTCGAGGACGTCCGTCGGGCGACGGACCGGACCGCCCGGACCCTCGCGAAGCAGATCAACCTCCCGGGCTTCCGGCGCGGCAAGGTGCCGGTGGAGCTGGTCAAGAAGCGGTTCGCGGACGCCCTGAAGAGCGAGGTCGTCGACCAGCTCGTCCAGGAGTCCGTCGTCACGGCCCTGAAAGAGAAGAACCTCGTGCCGCTCGGCGCCCCGAAGGTCGACGACGTGAAGTTCGACTTCGAGGGGCCCCTCTCCTTCAAGGTGGACGTCGAGGTCCGGCCGCCCCTCGCCCCGAAGGACTACCGCGGCCTCAAGGTGCCGTCGGGCTCGACGGCCCCCACCGCCGAGGAGATCGAGGGCGTCCTGACGCGGCTCCGCGAGGGGCACGCCCACTACGACCCGATCGAGGGACGCCCCGCCGCGGACGGGGACTTCGCTCTCGTCGACATCAAGGGGACCTTCCCCGCGGGCGACGGGAAGGACTTCGAGGCGGAGAAGTCGCTCGTCGAGATCGGCTCCGAGCGGACGCTGCCGGAGCTCTCGGCCCACCTCCGGAACGCCGTGCCGGGGGCGAGCTTCAGCTTCCAGAAGGACTTCCCGGCCGAGGCGCCGGACCCGGCCTTCTCGGGGAAGACCGTCCTCTACAACGTCCACCTCGCGGCCCTGAAGAGCCGGGTCCTGCCCGAGCTCAACGACGACTTCGCGCGGACCGTGCTGACCCCGCGCGAGGGCGAGCCGCCGGAGGGGGCCGGCCTCGCGCTCCTCCGGGAGAAGGTCGGCGAATCCCTGACGAAGGACAAGGAGACGGCCCTCCGCGAGACCCGCCGCCGCGCCCTGCTCGACGGCCTCCTCGCGCTGAACGAGGTCGACGCGCCGGAGTCGATGGTGGAGTCGGAGATCGACTCGGCGCTCCGCGAGTACGCCCGGCACCTCGCCCGGCAGGGGGTGGACCTCAAGGAGGCCCGGATCGACTGGAACGCCCTCCGCGGCGAGGCGAAGGACGGCGCCGTGCGGCGGGTGAAGGAGTACCTCCTCCTCGACGCCATCGGCGAGGCGGAGGGGATCTCCGTCACGGACACGGAGCTCGACGCGGAGCTGAAGCGCCGCGCCACGGCCGCGGGGATGGCGTTCGCGGAGCTGAAGGCCGCGCTCGTCAAGGCGGAGCGGCTGGAAGGGGTGCGCGAGGAGCTCCGGATCGACCGGGTCCTCGACTTCCTCCTCGCCGAGGCCGCCGTCGCGGGCTGACGCGTAAGATCGGACGCGGAGGGGAGAGCGCCATGTCGATGCTGATCCCGATGGTCATCGAGCAGACGAACCGCGGCGAGCGCGCGTACGACATCTACTCGCGCCTGCTGAAGGACAACGTCATCTTCCTCGGCTCGGCCATCAACGACGAGATCGCGAACCTCGTCATCGCCCAGATGCTCTTCCTCGAGGCCGAGAACCCCGAGAAGGACATCACGCTCTACATCAACTCGCCGGGCGGCTCGGTCTCCGCGGGCCTGGCGATCTACGACACGATGCAGTACGTGAAGCCGGACGTCGCGACCTACTGCATCGGCCAGGCCGCCTCGATGGGGGCGGTCCTCCTCGCGGGCGGCGCCAAGGGGAAGCGCGCCGCGCTCCCGAACGCCCGCGTCCTGATCCACCAGCCGCACGGCGGCGCGGAGGGGCAGGTGTCGGACATCGAGATCCAGGCCAAGGAGATGCTCCGGACCAAGAAGCGGCTGAACGAGATCCTCGCGCACCACACCGGCCAGCCGTACGCGACGATCGAGAAGGACACCGACCGCGACAACATCTTCGAGCCCGACGCCGCGAAGGAGTACGGCCTCATCGACCTCGTCATCCGGCGCCGGGACGAGAAGACGGTCTCCTGACGGGGCGCCCCCGCGCCGAACCGTTGCAGCGCCGCGGTTTGTCGCACCCTTCGAGGAGAGGTTAAGATCTGTTCGGACGCCTGAAGGAGGGCGAAGCGGTCACCCCATGACGAAGAAGACAGGTCCCGGCGACGTGCTCCGGTGCAGCTTCTGCAACAAGTCCCAGCGGGACGTGAAGAAGCTGATCGCGGGGCCCACCGTCTACATCTGCGACGAGTGCGTCGACATCTGCCTCGACATCATCGCGGAGGACCGGGTCCTCGACCAGGCCAAGCCCGAGACGAAGCTCCCGAAGCCCCGCGAGATCAAGGAATTCCTCGACGAGTACGTCGTCGGCCAGGAGACCGCCAAGCGGAAGCTCGCCGTCGCGGTCTACAACCACTACAAGCGGATCGACTACTTCGAGAAGAACCGGAAGCTCGACGTCGAGCTGCAGAAGTCGAACATCCTGCTGATCGGGCCGACGGGGACGGGGAAGACGCTCCTCGCCCAGACGCTCGCCCGGATGCTCTCCGTCCCCTTCACGATCGCCGACGCCACGACCCTGACCGAGGCCGGCTACGTCGGCGAGGACGTGGAGAACATCATCCTGAAGCTCTACCAGGCGGCGGGCCAGGACAAGGAGAAGACGGAGCGCGGGATCGTCTACATCGATGAGGTCGACAAGATCGCCCGCAAGGGGGAGAACCCCTCGATCACCCGCGACGTCTCGGGCGAGGGAGTCCAGCAGGCGCTCCTGAAGATCCTGGAGGGGACCGTGACGAACGTCCCCCCTCAGGGCGGGAGAAAGCACCCCCACCAGGAGTTCATCCAGATCGACACGACGAACATCCTCTTCATCTGCGGCGGCGCGTTCGTCGGCCTCGAGGACCACATCAGCCGCCGGCTGACCGAGAAGCAGATGGGTTTCGGCGCGAAGATCACGACGAAGAAGGAGAAGCGCGCCGGAGAGCTCCTCGAGAAGGTCCACCCGGAGGACCTCATCAAGTTCGGAATGATCCCGGAGTTCATCGGACGCGTCCCGGTGGTCGCCTCGCTCCACGACCTCGACAAGGCGTCCCTCGTCTCCATCCTCAAGGAGCCGAAGAACTCCCTCATCAAGCAGTACCAGACCCTGCTCGAGTTCGAGAACGTCTCTCTCCGGTTCACCGACGACGCGCTCGAGCAGATCGCCGAGGAGGCGATCGCACGGAACGTCGGCGCCCGCGGGCTGAAGATCATCCTCGAGGAGATCATGCTCGACGTGATGTACCGGGTGCCGTCGGAGGAGGAGATCGAGGAGTGCGTCATCACCCGGGACGTCGTCCTCCGGCGCGCGGCGCCGATCCTCTCGCTCCGGAAGGTCGGCTGAGGCCCTCCGGACCCGTCCCGGCGCTCCCGACCCATGAGAATGCCCTTCCCGCGGCGCGTCGTCGCGCCGCCGAGGTGACCCGATGACGAACCCCGGACCCTTCGATCCCGCCGCCCCCCCCCGCGCCCTCCTGCCGCTCGTGCCGCTCCGCGACATGGTGGTCTTCCCGCGCATGATGGCGCCGTTCGTGGTGGGCCGCGCCTCCTCCATCGCGGCGCTCGAGGAGGCGCTCGCCGCCCCCGAGAAGAAGATCTTCCTCGCGGCGCAGAAGGACCCGAAGGTGGACGAGCCCCAGGCGGGCGACATCCACGAGATGGGGGTCGTCGCGGTCGTCGTGCAGTCCCTGAAGCTCCCGAACGGCCACGTCAAGGTGATGGTCGAGGGGGTCTCCCGGGGCCTCATCCGGAGCGTGGCGCCGGCGGCGGGACACCTCGCGGTCGCCGTGGAGCCCGTGGAGCCGCGCGTCGCTCCCGCGTCCGACGTGGCGCCCTACCTCCAGAAGGTCCTCGCCGTCTTCGAGCAGTACGCCAAGCTCTCGCACCACCTCGCCTTCGAGGGGCTCGTCTCCTCCCTGAAGACGGACGATCCCGACGCCTTCGCCGACGTCCTCGCGGGGCACCTCCCCACCTCCATCCCGACGCCCGACAAGCAGACGCTCCTCGAGACCGTCAACCCGCTGGAGCGCCTCCAGAAGCTGCAGGACCTGCTGGAGATCGAGATCGAGAAGATCAACATCGACCGGCGGATCAACAGCAAGGTCAAGAAGCAGATGGAGCGGGCGCAGAAGGAGTACTACCTCAACGAGAAGATCAAGGCGATCCACCAGGAGCTCGGGAAGAAGGACGACAAGTCCGACGAGATCGAGGAGCTGAAGGCCAAGATCGAGAAGGCGGGGATGCCGAAGGAGACGAAGGAGAAGGCGCTCCAGGAGCTCAAGCGCCTGGAGGCGATGCCGAACGTCTCCGCCGAGGCGACCGTCTCGCGGAACTACATCGACTGGCTCGTCTCGGTCCCCTGGAAGAAGGCCTCGCGCGAGGCGAAGGACCTGAAGCGCGCCGAGAAGATCCTGAACGACGACCACTTCGGCCTCGAGAAGGTGAAGGAGCGGATCCTCGAGTTCCTGGCCGTGCGCCAGCTCGTCACCGAGACGAAGGGCTCCATCCTCTGCTTCGCCGGCCCCCCGGGGGTCGGGAAGACCTCCCTCGCCAAGAGCATCGCCAAGTCGCTGAACCGGAAGTTCGTCCGGCTCTCGCTCGGCGGCGTCCGGGACGAGGCCGAGGTCCGGGGCCACCGCCGGACCTACATCGGCGCGTTCCCGGGCCAGATCATCCAGCTGATGAAGAAGGCCGGGACGGTGAACCCGGTCTTCCTCCTCGACGAGGTCGACAAGATGTCGATGGACTTCCGGGGCGACCCGTCGGCGGCCCTCCTGGAGGTGCTCGACCCCGAGCAGAACCACGCCTTCGTCGACCACTACCTGGACACGGAGTACGACCTCTCGAAGGTGATGTTCATCGCGACGGCCAACGTCGTCCACCCGATCCCGCCCGCCCTCAAGGACCGGATGGAGATCATCCCGCTCTCGGGCTACACGCCGAACGAAAAGCTGGCGATCGCGAAGCAGTTCCTCGTCCCGAAGCAGGTGAAGGAGAACGGCCTCACGAAGGAGCAGGCGGCCTTCGAGGACGGCGCCATCTACGGCCTCGTCGAGAAGTACACCCGCGAGGCCGGGGTCCGGAGCCTCGAGCGGGAGATCGCCTCGGTCTGCCGGAAGATCGCCCGGCGGATCCTGACGAAGAACCCCGAGCTGCCGGTCACCGTGACGGCCGAGAACCTCGCCGACTTCCTCGGCAAGCCCCGGTTCCGCCTCGGGAAGAAGGGGGAGAAGGCGGAGATCGGCTTCGCGACGGGTCTCGCCTGGACCGAGACGGGAGGCGACGTCCTCCACATCGAGACGACGCTCATGCGCGGCAAGGGGAACCTCGTCCTGACGGGGCAGCTCGGCGACGTCATGCAGGAGTCGGCCCGCGCCGCTCTCTCCTACGTGCGGACGCGGGCGGAGCTCTACGGGGCGGAGCCCGACTTCTACGAGAAGAAGGACATCCACGTCCACATCCCCGAGGGGGCGATCCCGAAGGACGGCCCCTCCGCGGGCATCACGATGGCGACCTCCATCCTCTCGGCCGTGACGCGCATCGCGGTCCGGAAGGACATCGCCATGACGGGGGAGATCACCCTCCGGGGGAAGGTGCTCCCCGTCGGCGGTATCAAGGAGAAGCTCCTCGCCGCCTACCGCGCCGGCGTCACGACCATCATCCTGCCGAAGGAGAACGAGAAGGACCTCGACGACCTCCCGGAGGAGATCCGGAGCGTCATGGAGTTCCACCTCGTCGACGACGTGGACGAGGTCGTCCGGCTGACGCTCGAGGGCGCGCCGTCTCCGATGGTGCCGAAAGGGCTTCCGGCCGAGGCCGGGACGACGCCGCCGACCGACCTGCCGCACTGAATCGAACCGGGCGGAACCGGCCGATCGCCGGTTCCCCCGGAACCTCCCCGGGTGCGGAAGCCGGGGGTCCGGCAACCCCGCTTCCGGGTTTGTCGTAGTATTGACGGGGCGGGGGCCCCTGCCCGGCCTCCCGACGGCGCCCTCCGCCGCAACTCCCGACGAGACACACAGGGCCCACCGAGTACCTCATTCCACGGCCCCATCCGGGCCGCTTCCGAGCATCGATGACTCCCGTTCCCCGCTCCCCGAGAGGTCCCGCGGGCCGGAAGGCCCGGCTGGGGGATTCCGTGCGGCTCGTCCTCGCCGGGCACCGCCCCGGAGAGCGGCCGAAGGGGACGCCCCTCCCCGCCGTCGCGGTGCTCGGGCGGTCCAACGTCGGGAAGTCGAGCCTCCTGAACGCCCTCCTGGGCTCGAACGTCGCCCGCGTGTCGGCGACCCCCGGGCGGACGCAGGCCCTCTACTGGCACCGGGTGGACGAGCGCTTCGACCTCGTCGACTGCCCGGGCTACGGATATGCGAAGGCGCCCCGGTCCGTGCGCGACCTTCTCGAGAAGCTGATCGAGGGGCTTCTCACGGGGGAGCCGCGGCCGGAGGCCGCGCTCCTGCTCGTCGACGGCCGGCTCGCACCGCAGGAGTCCGACCGCTCGATGGCGCTCTTCCTCTCGGACGCCGGCGTCCCGGTCGTCGTCGTCGCGACGAAGTGGGACGCCGTGAAGCCCTCCGCCCGGGCCCGGCAGCGGCACGTGCTCGCCGCCGAGTTCGGGCGCGACGACCGCCCCCTCCTGCCCGTCTCGTCCGAGACGGGCGAAAACCTCCACGCCCTCGCCCGACTCCTCCGCGAGCGGGTCGAGGCCCGTCCCCGCGGGCACGTCGCCTCCGGCGCGTCCGCCCTTCCCTCCTGAAGGAGGCCTGAATGCCCCGTCGCAAGGTTCCCGGCGCCGACTACGCCAGCCCCGTCATCGACCCCCGCGAGCTTCCGACCGACGTGGACGACCCGTCGGCCGCGCTTCCCGCGGACGGCGAGATGCTCGACATCCGGACCCTCCACAACCACACGATGCCCCAGCTCCTGAAGATCGCGGGGGAGCTGGAGGTCGAGGGGGCGCCGGCGCTCCGCAAGCAGGAGCTGATCTTCAAGATCCTGCAGGCCCAGACGGAGCGGATGGGGCTGATCTTCTCGGAGGGCGTCCTCGAGGTCCTTCCGGACGGCTTCGGGTTCCTGCGCGCTCCCGAGTACAACTACCTCGCAGGGCCGGACGACATCTACGTCTCCCCGTCCCAGATCCGGAAGTTCGGGCTCCGGACGGGCGACACGATCTCCGGACAGATCCGCCCGCCCAAGGAGGGCGAGCGGTATTTCGCCCTCATCAAGGTCGAGGCGGTCAACTTCGAGCACCCGGACGTCGCGCGGGAGAAGATCCTCTTCGACAACCTGACGCCGCTCTACCCCGAGGAGCGGATCCGCCTGGAGACGCCGAACCTCTCCTCGCGCGTTCTCGACCTGATCTCGCCGATCGGCAAGGGGCAGCGCGGCCTCATCGTCGCCCCGCCCCGGACCGGCAAGACGATGCTCCTCCAGGCCCTCGCCAACTCCGTCACGACGAACCACCCGGAGATCACCCTGATCGTCCTCCTGATCGACGAGCGCCCCGAGGAGGTCACGGACATGCAGCGGTCCGTGAAGGGGGAGGTCATCAGCTCCACCTTCGACGAGCCGGCCACGCGCCACGTCCAGGTGGCGGAGATGGTCATCGAGAAGGCCAAGCGCCTCGTCGAGCACAAGCGGGACGTCGTCATCCTCCTCGACTCGATCACCCGCCTCGCCCGCGCCTACAACACGACCTGCCCCCCCTCGGGCAAGGTCCTCTCGGGTGGCGTCGACGCCAACGCCCTCCAGAAGCCGAAGCGCTTCTTCGGCGCGGCGCGGAACGTCGAGGAGGGGGGCTCGCTCACGATCATGGCGACGGCCCTCATCGACACGGGCTCGCGGATGGACGACGTCATCTTCGAGGAGTTCAAGGGGACCGGCAACATGGAGGTCCACCTCGACCGGAAGCTCGTCGACCGCCGCGTCTTCCCGGCCATCGACCTGAACAAGTCCGGCACGCGGAAGGAGGAGCTGCTGCTCGAGAAGCAGGAGCTCAACCGCGTCTGGATCCTCCGGAAGGTCCTGAACCCGCTCTCGACGGTCGAGGCGATGGAGCTCCTCCTCGAGCGCCTCGACAAGACGAAGAACAACGCCGAGTTTCTCGGCTCGATGTCAGCAGGCTGAGTCTCGCGATGACGTGGGGGGTCCGGGGGGTGGCGACTAGCACCCCCCGGAGAGCCCTGGGGTCGATGTCCGCCGGGTGATCCCTCAGGCGTGCAGCTCCACCACGTCCCGGTCGACGAGGACGTGGTGGCGGTCCACCTGCTGGCCGTCGAACTTCGCGTGCCCCCAGATCCGGGCGAACTTCAGCCGCTCGGCAATCTCCTTGTGGACGTGGAGGGCGAAGTCGTGGATCGTCGCCCCTTCGCCGAGGACGAACGGCCGGTCCATGTCGGGCTTGTGGCCCGGCTCCTTGCCGTAGACCCGGACCTTCCGGAGCTCGCGGAAGAGGTGCTCCCGGAGCGGGTCGAGCCCGGCGCCGGTCGCCGCCGAGACCGGGAAGAAGGGGAGGTCCCCGCCGATCGCCTCCCGCGCGAGGGCCGCGAAGGTCCCGTCGTCGAGGTCGCTCTTGTTGCCGAGGACGGCGACGGGCTTCGCCAGGAGGAAGGGAGGCGCGTCCGCCGGGAGCGGGCGGATCCGCGGCCAGACGCGGGCGCGGGCCAGGAGCTCGAAGAGGAGCCTCGCCGACGGCTCGACGTCGTCCGCGGCGACGTCGAAGACGAGGAGGAGGCCGTCGGCGTTGTGCGCCAGGTTCGCGAGGTACGGCTCGGTGTGGTCGGCCGCCACGGGCGGCGTGTCGACGAGCTGGATCGGGACGTCCTCGAAGGCCGTCATGCCGGGCAGCGGGGCGCGGGTCGTGTACGGGTAGTCGCCGATCTCCGGGTGCGCGTGGGTCAGGGCGGCGAGGAGCGACGACTTTCCGCCGTTCGGCGGGCCGAGGAGGACCCACTGCCCCGCGCCTTCCCGGTGCACGTGCCCGGGGTCGACGCGGCGCGGACCGCTCCGCGCGATCGAGGCCTCTTCGTCCTCCAGGCGCGCGAGCCGCTTCTTCAGGTCGGCCTGGAGCTTCTCCGTTCCCTTGTGCTTCGGGATGACGGCGAGCATCTCGCGGAGCGCCTCGATCTTCTCCGCGTGGGAGGCCGCCGCCTTGAAGCGCTCCTCCGCGTCGTGGTACTGCGGCGTCAGATTGGCCGGCACGTCGCGATTATCCCGCCAGGCGCCGGCCCACAAGGAACCGCAGGCTGCGCCAGCCGTCGCGCCACGTCCGCAGGTGCGGGGGCCGGGAACGTCCGTCCGGACGGAGCGTGACCGGGATCTCGGCGATCCGGAGGCGGTGGAGCGCGGCCTGTACCACCATCTCGCTGGCGAACTCCATCCCCGTCGTCCGGAACACGACGGACGCGTACGCGTCCCGGCGGAACGCGCGGATGCCGCAGTAGAAGTCGGACACTGGCGCGCCGAAGAGGAACCTGCCGAGAAGGGAGAGCGCCGGGTTGCCGAGCCACCGATGGAGTGGCGGCATGGCGCCGGGCTCGATCCGCCCGCGGATGCGGGAGCCCATGACGAGGTCGTAGCCCTCCTCGAGCTTTCGGAGGAACGCCGGCACCTCGGCGAAGTCGTAGCTGTCGTCGGCGTCGCCCATGACGACGTACGTTCCCCGGGCGGCGGCGAAGCCTCCCCGGAGCGCCGAGCCGTATCCCCGGTCGGCGACGGGGACGACCCGCGCGCCGGCCTGCGCGGCGATCTCCTGGGAGCCGTCGGTCGAACCGTTGTCGGCCACGAGGACCTCGCCGGGGATCCCGGCCGCCTCGAGGGCCGACCGCGCGGTCCGGACGCAGCGCGCGACGGTCTCGGCCTCGTCGAGGCAGGGCATGACGACGGAGACGAGCGGCGCGTCCGGCACGTCCGTATTCTGTACGACGCTGGTCCCGGGCCGCCGTCGTATAGTCGGCCGGGGGCCGAGAGAGTGACCGCGCCGCCGAACCTCCGCGTCTCGCTCATCGACTACGTCAACACGTGGCCGCTGACGTGGGGCTTCCTCCGGGGAGCCGGGGAGAAGGTGGAGCGGCTCCACGACACGCCGGCCGCCTGCGCGGCGCGGCTCGCCCGCGGGGAGGTGGACGCCGGCCTGATCCCCGCGGTGGAGGCCGCGCGGATCCCCGGGGTGCGGCTCGTCCGCGGCGTGGGCATCGCGGCCCGCGAGCGGGTCCGGAGCGTCCTGCTCGTCTCGCGGCAGCCGCTCGGGGAAGCGAGCTCCCGGATCCGGACGGTCGCCCTCGACCTCTCGTCGCGCTCCTCGGCCGCGATGGTCCGGATCCTCCTCCGGGAGCTCCACGGGCTCGAGCCGGAGTACCACGAGGCGGTTCCGGATCTCGACGAGATGCTCCGCCACCACGACGCGGCGCTCCTCATCGGGGACCCGGCGCTCACCGCGGACCTGTCGGGCCTTCACGCTCTGGATCTCGCAGAGGGATGGAAGCGCCTCACGGGCCTTCCCTTCGTCTTCGCGGTCTGGGCCGTCCGCCCCGCCGTCCCGCCGGAGCCGTTCCTCTGGTCCCGCGACTACGCCCAGCGGCACATGGACGAGCTGGTGGGCGCGGCGGCGGAGCGGACCGGCCTCCCGCGGGCGCTCATCGCGGAGTACCTCGAGGAGAACCTCCACCACGACCTCGACGCCGACGACGAGAAGGGCCTCGCCGAGTTCTTCCGGCGCGCCCACCGGCACGGGCTGATCCCGTCGCCGGACATCCCGCCCTTCCTCGGCGTGCCGCTCGTCCCGCGGCGCGAGAGCTGAGCGACCCGCCCGCCGGCGGGGATCGGGTAAAGTTCGCCCTTCATGTCCCGGGTCGCCGTCTCCGCTCCTCCCGCGCTCCGGCCGAACCCGCCGGCCGCGGGCCTCGGCGGATCGGCGCGCGTCGCGGCGATCCTCGATCGGACGGTTTCGGGGGGACGCCTCGCCTGGGACGACGCCCTCGTCCTGTTCCGCGAGGCCACGCTCCTCGAGCTCGGCGCGGCCGCCCACGCGGTCCGGTGCCGGCGGCAGCCGCCGGAGCGCGCCACGTACCAGGTGGACCGGAACATCAACTACACGAACGTCTGCATCTACCGCTGCACGTTCTGCGCGTTCTACCGGAAGGCCGGGGACGCGGAGGCCTACGTGCTGCCGCTCCCGGAGATCGGGCGGAAGGTCGAGGAGACGCTCGCACTCGGCGGGACCGGGGTCCTGCTCCAGGGGGGGGTCCACGCCGACCTGCCGTTCGCGTACTACGAGGAGCTCCTCGCGTTCCTGCGCGAGCGCTACCCGGGGATCCACCGGCACGCCTTCTCGGCCCCGGAGATCTATTTCCTGGCGAAGAAGGAGAAGGTCTCCGTGGCGGCGGCGCTCCGCCGGCTGAAGGACGCCGGGCTGATGTCCGTCCCGGGCGGGGGCGCGGAGATCCTGGACGACGACGTCCGGAAGCGGATCTGGGCCCTGACGAAGTCGCCGACGCCGAAGTGGGCGGAGGTCCACCGCGAGGCGCACCGGCTCGGAATGCCCACGACGGCGACGATGATGTTCGGGGTGGCGGAGACGTACGAGCAGCGGCTGAACCACTTCGACGTCGTGCGGCGGATCCAGGACGCCTCGCTCGCGGAGGGGGCGGCCTCGTTCACGGCCTTCATTCCCTGGACCTTCCAGGAGGAGAACACCGTCCTCGAGCGCGAGGTCGAGACGGCCGGGGGGTACGACTACCTCCGGACGCTCGCCCTCTCCCGCCTCTACCTCGACAACGTCCCCCACGTCCAGGGCTCCTGGGTGACGCAGGGGAAGAAGATCGGCCAGGTGTCGCTCGCCTTCGGGGCCGACGACCTCGGCTCGATCATGATCGAGGAGAACGTCGTGGCGGCCGCGGGAGCGCACAACCGGATGACCCGGGACGACATGACGGCCCTCATCCGCGGGGCGGGCTTCGTTCCGGTCCAGCGCGGCTCGGTCTACGAGCGCTGCCGGGAGGCCTGCTGCGCGGGCCTCCCGGCCCTCTGAGCTACCGGTTCAGCAGCTTCTCGGAGATGCTCTTCGCCTGGAGGAAGAGGCCCAGATAGTCGCGTCCGCCCGCCTTGCTGTCGGTCCCCGACATGTTGAAGCCGCCGAACGGGTGGACGCCGACGAGGGCCCCCGTGCACTTCCGGTTGATGTAGAGGTTCCCGCAGAAGAGGCGCCGCTTGGCCTCGGCGATCCGGAAGCGGTCCCGGCCGAAGTACGAGCCGGTCAGCCCGTACTCGCTGGCGTTGGCCAGCTGGAGGGCGTGGTCGAAGTCCCGCGCCTCGCTGATCCCGAGGACCGGCCCGAAGATCTCCTCCTTGAAGATCCGGTGGGACGGCTTCACGTCGTAGAAGACGGTCGGAGCGACGAAGTTCCCCGTCTTGCCGTTCCACGTGCCACCGGCCCCGAGACGGGCCTCGCGCTTGCCGATCCGGATGTAGTCGGCGACCGTCTTCAGCTGGCGCTCCGACGCGACGGGGCCGACGTTCGTCTTCCAGTCGCGAGGAGGCCCCAGGGCGAGCTTCTTCGTCCGGGCGATGACGGCGTCGACGAAGCGCTTGTAGAGCCGGCGGTGGACGATGGCGCGGGAGCAGGCGGAGCACTTCTGCCCCTGGAAGCCGAAGGCCGAGGCCACGACCTGCGCCGCCGCGAAGTCGAAGTCGGCGTCCTCGTCGACCACGATGAAGTCCTTGCCGCCCATCTCGAGGATCGTCCGCTTGATCCAGAGCTGGCCGGGTGCCTGCTGGGCGGCCTTCTGGTTGATCCGGAGGCCGACCTCCTTCGAGCCCGTAAAGGCGATGAAGCGGACGAGGGGGTGCTCGACGATGAAGTCGCCGATCTCCGCGCCCGAGCCGGGGATGTAGTTCAGGACGCCGTCCGGGACGCCCGACTCCTCCAGCAGCTCGAAGACCTTCCAGCCGATCAGCGGCGTGTCGGACGCCGGCTTGAGGAGGACCGAGTTTCCGGTGACGACGGCCGCCGTCGTCATCCCCGTCAGGATCGCGTTCGGGAAGTTCCAGGGCGGGATGACGGCCCCCGTGCCGAGGGGCAGGTAGAGCGTCTCGGGGACCTCGCCGCGCAGCGGCGTGACCGGGATCTCCCCGCCCCACCGGAGGATCTCCCGGGCATAGAACTCGAGGAAGTCGATCGCCTCGGCCGTCTCCACGTCGGCCTCGGGCCACGTCTTGCCGATCTCGAGGACCATCGTGGCGGAGAACTCGTGCTTCCGGTCGCGCATCCGCGCCGCGGCGCGGAGCAGGATGCTGGCCCGCTCGCGCGGGGGGAGCTCCGCCCACCTCTTCTGGGCGCGAACGCCCGCCTCGATCGCCTTGCGGGCCGTCTCGCGGTCGGCGAGGTGGTGACGCGAGAGGACCTGCGACCGGTCGGACGGGTTCGTGTTGTCGAGGAGCGTCTTCCCCCGGAGGCGGCGGCCCGAGACCACCACGGGGATCTCGGCCCCGGCGGCCCGATCGATCTTCGCGAGCGCGGCCTCGAAGGCGGAGCGGCTCTCCGCGTTTCCGAAATCGGTGAACGGTTCGTTGCGAAAGTCTTCAAGCATGGCGGCCCATCATAGCTCTGCTACCCTCTCCGCCGGTCCGCCCGCGAGACGCGTGCGGCGCGGAGAAGAGAAGATGACCGTCGACGAATTGAAGCGGCAGCTCGACCGGGGCGAGACCCCTTTCGTCCTCGACGTCCGGGAGGCCGCGGAGCTCTCGGTGGCGCGGTTCCCGTTTCCGGTGGTGCACATTCCGATGGGCCAGCTCGCGGCCCGTGCGTTCGAGCTGCCCCGCGACCGGACGATCGTCTGCGCCTGCCGGAGCGGAGCTCGGAGCGCGCACGCGGCCGCCTGGCTCTCGCGCCAGGGCCTCGACGCCGTGAACCTGCAGGGCGGCATCCTCGCCTGGTCGCGACAGATCGATCCCTCGATTCCCCAATATTGATTATTGGGTCTTCTTTTGCTCTAATTTGGGCGGTCGGTAGACCCGGCCTCCGGTAGAAAGGAAGAAGACGACATGGCTCTCGACGTGGCGAAGGTCCGTGCGTACGTCACGGATCTCCTCAAGAAGAACAAGAAGCTGACGGAGCGCGAGGTGAAGGCGCTCATCGGGAAGACGTTCCGGGTGAGCCCGAAGTCGGTCGGCGCCGCCGCCATTCGCGAGGTCCGCGCAACCCTCGGGATCGACCGGCCGGGCGCGATCGCATTCGCGAAGAAGATGCTCGCGGAGGACCCGGCGCTCGAGGCGAAGAAGGTGATCCAGGCGATCGGCGAGCGGTTCGGCATCCGGCTGGGGGCTCCCGACGTCTCGCGCCTCCGCCCGAAGAAGGCCGGCGCGGCGCCGCGGCGCGGCCGTCCGCCCCGGGCGGCCAAGCGCGGTCCCGGACGTCCCCCGAAGGTCGCGGCTCGGCGTCCCGGCCGGCCGCGGAAGGCGG
>DAOMFB010000002.1:0-22678 GCA_035429585.1 Thermoanaerobaculia bacterium | reverse complement strand
CTCCTCGAGAACGAGGCCTCCGGCCGGACGGCGGCCCTCGTCGTCGCGGCGGAAGGCGCGACGCCCGCGGCCGGAGCGGCGGCACCGGATGACCGGCCGTCCGGCACGGGGACCCGCGCCGGCCTCCGGGGAAGCCTCTCGCCCCTCTCGGACCCGGCGTTCGGAGAGGGGACCCGGGTCATCGAGCGCTCGGGGCTCGTCGCCGAGCGCGTCGCCCGGGAGTTGCAGCGGACGACGGGTCGGGAGACGCTCCCCCTGGCCCTCGGCCACCTCGTCCGCGGCGGCGAGCCGACGGCCGTCGACCGGCAGCTCGGCGTCGGATGCGGCGCCGCGGCGATCCGGGCCCTCGAGAGCGGCGAGAGCGCCGTCCTCGTGGCCTTCCAGCCGCCGGACCTGGCGTTCGTCCCGCTGGCCGACGCGATCAACAAGGTCCGGACCGTCCCGCCGGAGAGCGAGTTCGTGAAGATCGCCCGGGCGACGGGCCTCTCGCTGGGGAGCTGAGGGCGGCCATGAACCAGACCGCTGCGCGCGCGGGCGCCCCGACCGGCCGCGTCCTCAACATCCAGCACTTCTGCACGCACGACGGGCCCGGGATCCGGACGAACGTCTTCCTCAAGGGATGCTCGCTCCGCTGCAAGTGGTGCAGCAACCCCGAGAGCATCCGGATCAAGCCGGAGCTCGGCTACAACCCCGGGAAGTGCATCGGTGAGAAGGAGTGCGGGCTCTGCCTGCCGAAGTGCCCGGAGCACGCGCTCTTCGTCGTCCCGCCGGACGGGAAGGTGCAGGTCAACTGGGACCTCTGCACGAACTGCGGCGACTGCATTCCCGTCTGCCCGCCCGAGGCCCTCTTCGAGTTCGGACGGGAGATGACGGTGGACGCCGTCCTCGACGAGGTCGAAACGGACGCCCCGTTCTACGGGGAATCGGGGGGCGGGATCACCGTCTCGGGCGGCGAGTGTCTCCTCCAGCCCGACTTCGTCGCCGCGCTCCTCGCGGGGGCCCACGAGCGGGGGATCAACACGGCGATCGAGACGGCGGGGAACGTGCCGTGGGCCTTCATGGAGAAGGTCCTGCCGCACGTCGACACCGTCCTCCACGACCACAAGCTGACCGACCCCGAGCGGCACCGGAAGTGGACCGGCGCCGACAACTCCCGGGTCCTGGCCAACTTCAAGAAGGCCTACGAGACCTGGCCCGACAAGACCTTCATCGCCCGGACGCCCCTCATCCCGGGTGTGAACGACGACGAGGAGCACATCCGGGCCGTCCTCGCCTTCATCCGGCCGCACCGGAACGTCGTCGACTACGAGCTGCTCCCCTACTTCCGCTTCGGGGAGAGCAAGTACGACTTCCTCGGGCGCGTCTACGAGCTGAAGGACTTCGTCCCGCCGACGCCCGAGTCGCTCGCCCGCCTCCGGGCCATTATCGACGAGGCGTTCGGGCGGACGGGCCGGCCCCCCTCCGGGGAGGAGAGCCATGGCTGAGACACTCGACGCCCTCCTCAAGGTCACCCTCGTCCTCTTCATGGTGGGGAACCTCCTCGACATGGGGCTGCGGCTCCAGCTCGGCGAGGCGCTCCGGGACCTCCGCGACGTCCGCTTCGTCGCCCTCGCGGTCGTCTGGGGATTCGTGGCGCTGCCGCTCCTCGCCGTCGCTCTCGCGCGCCTCCTCCCCCTCGCCCATCCCTACGCCGTGGGGCTCGTCCTCCTCGGCATGACCCCGTGCGCGCCGTTCCTCCCGCCGATGGCGGACCGGGCCCGAGGGGACCTCGGCTACACGGCCGCCTTCATGCTCCTCGCCTCCGTCGTCACGGTCGTCTACATGCCGTTCGCGGTGCCGCTCCTCGTGAAGGGGCTGAGCGCGGATCCCCTGACCATCGCCAAGCCCCTCGTCCTCTTCCTCCTCGTGCCGCTCGCCATCGGGCTCGCGGTCCAGCGCCGTTCCGCCGCTCTGGCCTCGAAGCTCCAGCCCGTCGTCAAGAAGGTGACCGGCCTCGACACCCTCCTGATGCTCGCTCTCTGCGTCGTCGTCTACGGCAAGGGGTTCCTCGCCCTCGAAGGGAGCTATGCCATCGGCGCGCAGCTTCTCTTCTTCGGGGCGGCGACCGTCCTGCCGTACCTTCTCGGCTTCGGCCTGCCGCGTGACCAGAAGACGGTCCTCTCCCTCGGGATGGCGACGCGGAACCTCGGCGCCGCATTCGCCCCTCTCTTCGCGGTCCCCGGCGTCGACCGGCGCTCGATCGTGATGGTCGCGCTCGGCGTGATCATGCAGGCGGCCTTCTCCTTCGGCGCCGCGACGTTCTACGGGCGCCTCGCTCCGCCGGCGGCGGCCTCGAACGGAGAGCCGTCGTGAGCGGCGCGCTCCCGGCCGCGTACCTCGCCCGCCACGGCGAGACGGCGTGGAGCCTGACGGGCCAGCACACCGGGCTGACGGACCTGCCGCTCACCCCTCGCGGGGAGCGGAACGCCAGGCGGCTCGGGGAGCGGCTGGCGGGACGGACGTTCGCGCGGGTCTTCGCGAGCCCGCTTCAGCGCGCCTTCCGGACCTGCCAGCTCTCCGGCTTCGGCGATGCCGCCGTCGTCGACCCGGAGCTCGTGGAGTGGAACTACGGCGACTACGAGGGGCGCACCTCGGCCGAGATCCTCCGGGAGCGCCCCGACTGGGAGCTCTTCCGCGACGGGTGCCCCGGCGGGGAGACGCCGAGCGAGGTCGGCGCGCGCGCCGACCGGGTCCTCGCGCGGCTCCGGTCGGCTCCCGGAGAGGCCCTCGTCTTCTCGAGCGGCCACTTCATCCGCGTCCTCGCGGCCCGATGGCTCGGCCTCTCGGCCTCGGCCCCGGGGCGTCACTTCCACCTGTCGACGGCGAGCCTGAGCGCCGTCGGCTACGAGCAGCGCCTCGACCGGCCGGTCCTCCTCCTCTGGAACGACGACCGGCACGTCGGGGACTGAGCGGGAGGCACATGGCCGACGGCTTCGCTCCCGACCACGCGGTCTTCCTCGTCGACGTGGACGACACGCTCCTCGAGAACGACCGGATCCAGGACGACCTCCGAGAGCACCTCGCGCGGGCGTTTGGCACCGCCTGCCGGGACCGTTACTGGGATCTCCAGGAGCGGCTCTTCGAGGAGACGGGCTACCGGGACTACCTCGGAGCCCTTCAGCGCTACCGGGAGGAGAACCCCTTCGACGTCCGGCTCCTCTCGATGTCCTCCTTCCTCGTCGACTACCCTTTCGCCGACCGCCTCTATCCCGGTGCCCTCGACGTCCTCACGCGGCTCCGGTCGTGGGGGCCGACCGTCATCCTCTCCGACGGCGACGTCGTCTTCCAGCCCCGGAAGGTCGAACGGTCCGGGATCGCGGACGCCGTCGACGGGAACGTCCTCATCTACATCCACAAGGAGGACGCGCTCGCCGACGTCGAGCGGCGCTATCCGGCGGACCACTACGTCCTCGTGGACGACAAGCTCCGGATCCTGACCGCGGTCAAGTCGGCCTGGACGTCGCGTGTGACGACCGTCTTCGTCCGGCAGGGGAAGTTCGCCCTCGACCCGAAGGTCGTGTCGGCCAACCCGCCCGCGGACGTGACGATCGAGCGAATCGGAGACCTTCTCTCCGCCGAGTGGCCTCGGGCCCTCGGCGCGGGCGTCTCCCCAACGAACCTGAAGCGGGAGGTCCTCAGATGAAAGCTACCCAGCTCCTCCACGACCTCGGCCAGAGCATCTGGCTCGACAACATCACCCGCGACCTGCTCGACACGGGCACGTTGAAGAGCTACGTCGAGGGCCTCTCGGTCACCGGGCTGACGTCGAACCCGACGATCTTCGATCACGCGATCAAGAACAGCACGGCGTACGACGCCGCGATCCGGGACGGGCTCGCGACGGGGAGGACCGGCGAGCAGCTCTTCTTCGATCTCGCGCTCGAGGACATCACCCGCGCTGCCGACCTCTTCCGGCCGATCTGGGACCGGACGAACGGCGTGGACGGCTGGGTGTCGCTCGAGGTCTCGCCGCTCCTCGCCTACGACACGAAGAGCACTCTCAAGGCCGCGAAGGAGCTCTTCGGCCGGGCGAAGCGGCCGAACCTCTTCATCAAGATCCCGGGAACGAAGGAAGGCCTTCCCGCCATCGAGGAGGCGATCTTCGCCGGCATCTCCGTCAACGTCACGCTCCTCTTCTCCCGCGAGCACTACGTCGCGGCGGCCGAGGCGTTCCTCCGCGGGATCGAGCGGCGGATCGACGCGGGCTTCGACCCGAACGTCGGCTCCGTCGCGTCGGTCTTCGTCAGCCGCTGGGACACGGCGGTCGACGGGAAGGTTCCCGACGCGCTGAAGAACCGGCTCGGAATCGCCATCGCGGAGCGGACGTACGCGGCGGCGCGGGCGCTGCTCGGGTCGCCCCGCTGGCAGCGCGCCTACAACTTCGGCGCCCGGCCGCAACGCCTCCTCTGGGCGAGCACCGGGACGAAGGATCCGCACGCGTCCGACATCCTCTACGTGAAGGCGCTCGCGGCGCCTTTCACCGTGAACACGATGCCTGAAGGGACGTTGAAGGCCCTCGCGACCCACGCGGAGCTCGGCCGGACGATGGCGACCGACGGTGGCGATTGCGAGACGGTCCTCGGGAAATTCGCGAAGGCTGGCATCGACGTCGACGCCCTCGCCGCCCGGCTCCAGGACGAGGGGGCGAAGTCGTTCGTCGCCTCGTGGAACGAGCTGATGTCGGTGATCGCCGCCAAGAGCGCCGCGCTCGCGGCGTGAGAGGGGGATCCCGATGAAGGCGTCACGGAAGGTCCTCGCGATCGACATCGGCGGCACGAGCGTCAAGATCCTGGCCACCGGCCAGCAGGAGCGGCGGAAGTTCCCGTCCGGGACGGAGCTGACGCCCCAGAAGATGGTCGAGGGCGTCAAGGGCCTCGCGAAGGATTGGTCCTACGACGTCGTCTCGATCGGGTACCCCGGTCCCGTCCTCAAGGGTCGGATCATCGCCGAGCCGAAGAACCTAGCCCCGGGCTGGATCGGGTTCGACTTCAAGGCCGCCTTCGGCTGCCCGGTGAAGCTGATCAACGACGCGGCGATGCAGGCCCTCGGGAGCTACGACGGCGGCACGATGCTCTTTCTCGGCCTCGGGACGGGCCTCGGGACCGCCCTCATCGTGGACGGGACGGTCGTCCCGATGGAGCTCGGTCATCTGTCGTACGGGAAGAAGACGTACGAGGACTACCTCGGGGTTCGCGGGCTGAAAAGGCTGGGCCGGAAGAAGTGGAGCCGGTTCGTCGAAGCGGTCACGGAACGATTCGTCTCCGCGCTCCACCTCGACGAGGTCGTCCTCGGCGGAGGGAACGTCAAGGAGCTGAGAAGGCTGCCGAGGGGCTGCCGGGCAGGAAACAACGCCAACGCGTTCGTCGGCGGGTTCCGCCTCTGGGCGGAGAAAGGAGCGTCCTCATGACGCCCCTGAAGAAGCGGCCCGCCTGGCGGGCCTTGACGGCGCACGCGAAGACCATGAAGCCCCGGTCTCTCCGGCAGCTCTTCGCGGCGGATCCGAAACGGGGCGAGCGCCTGACGCTCGAGGCGGCCGGCCTCTTCCTCGACTATTCGAAGAACCGCATCACGGACCGGACGGTGACGCTTCTCCTGCAGCTGGCGCGGGAGTGCGGGCTTCGCGAACGGATCGACGCGATGTTCCGCGGCGAGAAGATCAACGTCACCGAACAGCGGGCCGTCCTGCACGTGGCCCTCCGGGCGCCGAAGGGGACCTCGATCGTCGTCGACGGACGGAACGTCGTCCCGGACGTCCACGCCGTCCTCGACCGGATGGCCGTCTTCGCGGACCGGATCCGGAGCGGCGCGTGGAAGGGGCACACGGGAAAGCGGATCCGGAACGTGGTCAACATCGGGATCGGCGGCTCCGACCTCGGGCCCGTCATGGCCTACGAGGCGCTCCGTCACTACAGCGAGCGGTCGATGACCTTCCGGTTCGTCTCGAACGTCGACGGGATCGACTTCGTCGAGGCGACGCGGGACCTCGACCCCGCCGAGACCCTCTTCATCGTCTCGTCGAAGACCTTCACGACCCTCGAGACGATGACGAACGCCGGAAGCGCACGGGAGTGGTGCCTCCGCGGGCTCGGCGGCGACCCGAAGGCCGTCGCGAAGCACTTCGCGGCCGTCTCGACGAACGCGGAGAAGGTCGCCGCGTTCGGGATCGACACGGCGAACATGTTCGGGTTCTGGGACTGGGTCGGCGGCCGTTACTCGATGGACTCGGCGATCGGCCTCTCGACGATGATCGCCGTCGGGCCGGAGAACTTCCGCGCGATGCTCGGCGGCTTCCACGAGATGGACGAGCACTTCCGGACGGCCCCTTTCGAACGGAACATCCCCGTCCTCATGGGGCTCCTCGCGGTCTGGTACAACGACTTCTTCGGCGCCCAGACCGTCGCGGTCCTTCCCTACGAGAACTACCTCAAGCGGTTCCCGGCCTACCTCCAGCAGCTGACGATGGAGTCGAACGGGAAGCACGTCGGCCTCGACGGCCGGCGGGTCGCCTGCGACACGGGCCCGATCTACTGGGGGGAGCCCGGGACGAACGGCCAGCACTCGTTCTACCAGCTCATCCACCAGGGGACGCGCGTGATTCCGTGCGACTTCCTCGCCTTCGCCCGGGCGCTCACGCCGCTCGGCCGGCATCACGACATCCTCGTGGCGAACGTCTTCGCCCAGGCCGAGGCGCTCGCCTTCGGGAAGACCCCCGAGCAGGTCAAGGCCGAGGGGACGCCGGACGCCCTCGTGCCACATCGGGTCTTCGAGGGGAACCGCCCCTCGAACGTCCTCCTCGCGGACCGGCTCGACCCGGCGACGCTCGGCCGGCTCGTGGCCCTCTACGAGCACAACGTCTTCACGCAGGGGGCGATCTGGGGGATCAACTCGTTCGATCAGTGGGGGGTCGAGCTCGGCAAGGCACTCGCGCAGGCCATCATCCCGGAGCTCGAGAGCCCCGGAGCCCCGAGGCTGAAGCACGACAGCTCCACGAACGCCCTCATCCGGCGCTACCGGAGCATGAAGGCCTCCCGATGAAGAGCGTCGGCTTCGACCAACCGCTCTACATCCTGCCGTTCGACCACCGCGGCTCGTTCGAGACGAAGATGTTCGGCTGGCACGGCCCCCTCACCGCCGAGCAGACCGCGGAGATCGGCGCGGCGAAACAGGTCATCTACGACGGGTTCAAGGCCGCCGTCGCGGCCGGGGTGCCCCGGGAGAAGGCCGGCATCCTCGTCGACGAGCAGTTCGGGAGTGCGATCCTGCGCGACGCGCGGGCGAACGGCTTTCACGCCGCCTGCCCCGCCGAGAAGAGCGGACAGGACGAGTTCGACTTCGAGTACGGCGCCGACTTCGCAAAGCACATCGAAGCCGTCCGGCCGACGTTCTGCAAGGTCCTCGTCCGCTACAACCCCGAAGGCGACGCGGACCTGAACGCGCGCCAGACCGCGCGGCTGAAGACGCTCTCGGACCACATTCACGGCGGGAGTCCGAGCCGGTTCATGTTCGAGCTGCTCGTGCCCGCCGAAAAGGCGCAGCTCGACCGGCTCCGGGGCGATCGGAAAGCGTACGACCTCCGGCTGCGGCCGGAGCTGATGGTGGAGACGATCCGGCGCATGCAGGAGGCCGGCGTCGAGCCGGACGTCTGGAAGATCGAGGGGCTGGACCGGCGCGAGGACTGCGAGAGAGTCGTGGCTGCCGCGCGCCGAGGCGGCCGCGAGCGGGTCGGGTGCATTGTCCTGGGCCGGGGAGAGAACGACGCGAAGGTCCGGGATTGGCTCGCGACTGCCGCCGGCGTCCCCGGCTTCATCGGCTTCGCCGTGGGCCGGACGGACTTCTGGGAGCCGCTCGTGGACTACCGGGCGGAGAAGATCTCGAGGGGCGCGGCCGTGGCCGAGATCGCGCGACGCTACCGGGAGTTCATCGACATCTTCGAGACCTCGAAAGAGGGCGGATTCGCAACGTCACGATAGAAAGAACCGGAAGAAGGAGAACGCCATGCAGCTCGGAATGATCGGACTCGGACGGATGGGGGCGAACATGGTTCGCCGGCTGATCGCGGGGGGACACGAGTGCGTCGTCTTCGACGTCTCCCCGAAGGCCGTCGCGGAACTCGCGAAGGAAAAGGCCGTCGGGGCCTCGTCGCTCGCCGACTTCGTGAAGAAGCTCGAAAAGCCCCGGGCCGTCTGGCTCATGGTCCCGGCCGCGATCGTCGACAAGATGATCGGGGAGCTCGTCCCCCTCCTCGAGAAGGGGGACATCCTGATCGACGGTGGGAACTCGTACTACGTCGACGACATCCGCCGGGCGAAGGAGCTGGCCTCGAAGGGGATCCACTACGTGGACGTCGGGACGAGCGGCGGCGTCTGGGGCCTCGAGCGGGGCTACTGCATGATGATCGGCGGCGAGCCGGACGTCGTGAAGCGCCTCGACCCGCTCCTCAAGCGGCTCGCGCCGGGGCGAGGAGACGTCCCGCGGACCCCGGGGCGCGAGAAGGCGTCGGGGACGGCCGAGGAGGGGTACCTCCACTGCGGGCCGAACGGCGCCGGGCACTTCGTCAAGATGGTCCACAACGGGATCGAGTACGGGCTCATGGCGGCCTACGCCGAGGGGCTGAACATCCTCAAGCACGCCAACGTCGGGAAGGCGGGGCGCGAGGTGGACGCCGAGACGACGCCGCTCCGGAACCCCGAGCACTACCAGTACGACCTGAACCTCCCGGACATCGCCGAGGTCTGGCGGCGCGGGAGCGTCGTCGCCTCGTGGCTTCTCGACCTGTCCGCGAGCGCGCTCCTCGAGGACCCGGCCCTCGCGAAGTTCTCCGGGCGGGTCTCGGACTCCGGCGAGGGACGCTGGACGATCCTGGCCGCCATCGACGAGGGGACGCCTGCCGACGTCCTCACGGCAGCCCTCTACGAGCGGTTCGCCTCGCGCGGCGAGGCCGAGTTCCAGAACAAGCTCCTCTCCGCGATGCGGTACGAGTTCGGCGGCCACCTCGAGAAGCCGGCGAAGTGAGGGGACGACAATGAGCGCGCCCCGATCGGACGCCCTCGTCTTCTTCGGTGCGACGGGGGACCTCGCGTACAAGAAGATCTTCCCGTCGCTCCAGGCCATGCTGAAGCGGGGGACTCTCGACGTCCCCGTCATCGGCGTGGCCAAGGCGGGCTGGACTCTCGACCAGATGAAGGCGCGCGCGAAGGAGAGCCTCGAGAAGCACGGGGGGCTCGACCCGGCGGCCTTCGCGAAGCTCTCGGGGCTCCTCCGGTACGTCGACGGCGACTACAACGACGCGGCGACCTTCGCCGCGATCCGGAAGGCCGTCGGCGGCGCGGCGCGGCCGGCCCACTACCTCGCGATCCCGCCGGTCCTCTTCGGGAAGGTCGTCGAGCAGCTCGGGTCCGCGGGGCTGACGAAGGACGCCCGGGTCGTCGTCGAGAAGCCCTTCGGCACGGACCTCTCGTCGGCGCGAGGGCTGAACCGGATCCTCTTCTCGGAGTTTCCCGAGAGCGCCATCTTCCGGATCGACCACTATCTCGGGAAGAGCCCGGTCCACAACATGGTCATCTTCCGCTTCGCGAACGCGTTCATGGAGCCGTTCTGGAACCGGAACTACGTCGAGAGCGTCCAGATCACGATGGCCGAGGACTTCGGCGTCCAGGGACGCGGCGCCTTCTACGACCAGACCGGGACGATCCGCGACGTCGTCCAGAACCACCTCTTCCAGGTCCTCTGCAACCTCGCCATGGAGCCCCCCGTCCGGACCGACAGCGAGTCGATCCGGGACGAGAAGGTGAAGATCCTCAAGTCGATCCCGGAGATCGAGGCCAAGAACGTCGTCCGCGGCCGCTTCCAGGGCTATCTCTCCGAGCCGGGCGTCTCGAAGGAATCGAAGACCGAGACGTTCGCCGCGCTGAAGCTCGAGGTCGACTCCTGGCGGTGGAAGGGGGTTCCCTTCTACATCCGGGCGGGAAAGTCGCTTCCGGTCACCTGCACCGAGGTTCTCGGGCGGCTCCGGAAGCCGCCGACGGTCATCCGCGAGGACCGGCTCCAGCAGAACTACCTCCGGTTCCGGATCAGCCCCGAACCGACCGTCGCCCTCGGGACGACCGTGATGTCGCCGACCGACGACCGGACGGCCCGGATGGCCGAGCTCGTGGCGAGCCGCCATCCCGCCACCGGCGAGGTCGACGCCTACGAGCGGGTCCTCACGGACGCCATGAACGGCGACGCGACCCTCTTCGCGCGGGAAGACTACGTCGAGGAGGCGTGGCGCATCGTCGACCCCGTCCTGAAGGCGGCCACGCCCGTCTTCGACTACGTCCCGGGGAGCTGGGGTCCGGAGGAGGCGCAGGGTGCCTTCGCTCCCCCCGGCGGCTGGCACGACCCCGTCGCGGACGGCGAAGAGAAATGAAGGCCGAGGTCGTCGTCGGCGCTCCCGGCGACCTCGCGCGGGCGTTCGCAGAGCTCTTCACTGCCGAGGCGCGTCCGGCTATCGCCGCGCGGGGGCGCTTCTCGTGCGCGCTCCCCGGGGGATCGGTCGCCGAGACCTTCTTTCCCGCGCTCGCGGCCGCACCGGTCGCCTGGGAGTCCGTCGACTTCTTCTGGGGCGACGAGAGGGCCGTCCCTCCGGAGGATCCCGGCTCCAACTTCGGCCTCGCGAAGCGGCTTCTCCTCGACCGCGTCGGCGCCCGTCCGGCCAACATCCACCGGATCGCCGGGGAGGAGAGCGACCTCGACGCGGCGGCGCGTGCGTACGAGGACGACCTCGTGCGAACCCTCGGAAGGCCGGCGCGCCTCGACCTCGTCGTCCTCGGGCTCGGGCCGGAGGGGCACGTCTGCTCGCTTTTCCCCGGCCATCGGCTCCTCGCCGAGCGGGGACGCCTCGTGGCGCCGATCTACGACTCGCCCAAGCCGCCCCCCACCCGGATCACGTTCACCCTGCCGGTCCTGGGGGAGGCGCGGACGGTCTGCATCGCGGGATTCGGGGCTTCGAAGGCCGAGGCGATCCGGGCGGCGGTCGAAGACCCCGCCTCGAGTCTTCCGGTCGCGCTCGCCGCGCGCGCGGCGGCTCGCGTCGTCGTTCTCGTGGACGCGGCCGCGGCCGCCGGCCTCTCCCGGTCGACGCTCGAGGGCGCAGATCCGGGAGGAAGCGACGCGAGTCGGTGACCCGGTTCATCCTCGGGACAGGTAGAGTTCCAGCAAGGAGTCGACGTCCATGACGAAGAAGAAAGCACCCAGGTCTCCCGCACGGGTACGGCGCGTTCCGGACATCAAGCCGGGCAAGTACAGCGACGGTCTTCCGTTCGACCAGATCCGGTATCTCCAGTGCAAGATCATCCTGAAGCCGAACCACTTCACTTCGCGGGAGAGCCTCTTCGACTTCGCAAAGCTGATGAGGCGGCCGGCCAGAGAGCACGGCGTCGGGTTCGACACCGAGGGATTCGCGGAGCAGCCGCTCCAGATCCGGGAGGTGCTCTTCCTCGACACCCCCGACTTCCGGCTCTACAACAACGGCTTCATCCTGCGGCGCCGGATCCCCTACAAGGACGGCTTCCCGATCGGCGACCCGGAGATCGTCTTCAAGTACCGGGGACCGGACCTGCAGAAGGCTGCCGAGACGGACGTCCGCCCGAGGATCTCCGGGGACTACAACATCAAGTTCAAGGCCGAAGCGCTGCCGCTGAAGGACGGCCTCGGGGGGATGCGGATCCTCTTCTCCCACAACGTGGAATTCGGCCTCAGCTCGGTGAAGGAGGCGGACCGGATGTCGATGGACACGATCCTCCGCGTCCTGCCGGCGCTCGAAGTGATCCGGAAGAGGTCCGGCGAGCGACTCGACCTCGTCAGCGGGACGATCGTGGAGGAGGTGCTCCAGGACATCGGGGTCCTCGACTTCGGGCCGAAGATGAAGGCCGTGGCCAACGTGGCGCTCTGGCGGAACCGGGGCGACCACAGCCCGCTCATCGGGGAGTTCGCCTTCCAGATCAAGTTCCGACGCCGGGAAGACCTCAACCAAGCGGGGCTCGCGAAGGGCGAGAAGTTCTTCCTCGCGCTCCAGGAATCCGCGAGGGACTGGATCGCGCTCGGCGCCACGAAGACGGGCGTCGTCTACCGGCTCAAGGGAAACCCTCCGCGCTCCCATGAGTGATCCCGCAGGCTCCGGCAGCGGCACGTGACCGAGTCCGGCGATCCGGCTGCCGAGGTAACAGGGGTCCTCAGACCCCTGAGGTGGTTGCGGCGGTTCATCCATGACGACGGGGCGGGCGTTCACTTCGCCGTGAACGTCTTCCTCGCCACGACGATCCTCTGGATCCTTCTCCACCACCTGGGCGGTCTGAATCCGATCTGGGCGGTCAGCTCGATGATCGCCGCGAGCGATCCGGTCGTGAAGCAGGCCGGCAGGATCTTCCGGGGCCGATTCATCAACGCACTCGTCGGAAGCGCCGTCGGACTCGTCTTCCTCGTGTTCGGCGGGTCGCGCGAGTGGAAGCTCGCCTTCGGGCTCGCCGTCGCGGTTCTGATCTCCACCTACGTCGTCCGGGTCCAGGTGATGTGGCGGCAGGCTCCCATCACCGCCGCGATCGTCATCGCTTCCGGCATGTCCCACCGCTCGAACGTCGTGGCGCTGGAGACGGGTCTTCAGAGGGTGGGCGAGGTGCTCCTGGGCTGCGTCGTGGGCCTGTTGGTCTCCTGGATCATGTCTCTCGTCTGGCGTCTGCCGGAACCGAACAAGGAAGCGGTCGCTTCGAAGAGTTGAGGGAGTTGTATGCGCGTCGGCATCGCGACGGACCATGGCGGCTTCGCGTTGAAACAGGAGCTCCTGGCGAGGATCCGGGACGCCGGGCACGAGGTCGTCGACTTCGGGGCTCACGCCCTCACGCCGGACGACGACTATCCCGATTTCGTCGTTCCGCTCGCACAGGCCGTGGCAGCCGGACGGGTGGAGCGCGGCATCGCGATCTGCGGAAGCGGCGTCGGCGCGTCGGTCTGTGCGAACAAGGTCCGCGGCGTCCGGGCGGCCCTCGTCCACGACCATTTCTCGGCCCGCCAGGGGGTCGAGGACGACCACATGAACGTCCTCTCGATGGGCGGCCGCACGGTCGGCCCCGAGGTGGCGTGGGACCTCGTCCGGACCTATCTCGAGGCCGCGTACAGCCGGGAGGCGCGCCACCTGCGACGCCTCGGAAAGGTCGCGGCCCTCGAGGCGGCGCCGGACGCCCGATGAAAGGAATGGAGGCGGACATGGCCGATCAGGATCCCGAACAGCTCGCGATTAACACGATCCGGACCCTCTCGATCGACGCCGTCCAGCAGGCGAAGTCGGGCCATCCCGGGACGCCGATGGCGCTCGCCCCGCTCGTCTACACGCTCTGGAACCGCGTTCTCCGCTTCGACCCGGAGGACCCGATCTGGCCCGACCGGGACCGGTTCGTCCTCTCGAACGGGCACGCCTCGATGCTCCTCTGGTCGATCCTCCATCTCGCCGGCGTGAAGGCCGTGAACGCCGACTACGAGCGGCTCGGGCAGCCGTCCGTCACTCTCGACGACATCCGCCGGTTCCGGCAGCTCGACAGCAAGGCGCCCGGCCACCCGGAGTACCACTGGGTCTCGGGCGTCGAGACGACGACGGGGCCGCTCGGGCAGGGGGTCGCGACGAGCGTCGGAATGGCAGTCGCCCAGAAATGGCTCGCGAGCCGGTACAACCGGCCGGGCTTCGAGATCTTCGGGTACCGCGTTTACGCGGTTGCCGGGGACGGCTGCATGATGGAGGGGGTCGCCTCCGAGGCGGCCTCGCTCGCCGGCCACCTCGGCCTCGACAACCTCTGCTGGATCTACGACAACAACCAGATCACGATCGAGGGGTCGACGGCGATCGCGTTCACCGAGGACATCGCCGCCCGGTTCCTCGGCTACGGGTGGAACGTCCTCCGCGTCGGGGACGCGAACGACGTCGGCCGGATCGAGGCCGCGCTCGCGACCTTCCGGAAGACGCCCGGCCGGCCGACCTTCCTGATCCTCGACAGCCACATCGGGTACGGGTCGCCGAACCGGCAGGACACCTCGGCGGCCCACGGCGAGCCCCTCGGCGACGACGAGGTCCGGCTGACGAAGCGGGCCTACGGCTGGCCCGAGGAGGCGACGTTCCTCGTCCCCGGCGGCGTCTACGACGTCTTTCGGAAGGGGATCGGCGCGCGCGGCGCGGCGGCGCGGAAGGAGTGGACGAGCCTCTTCGCGTCGTATCGCGCGAAGTACCCCGAGCTCGCCGCCGAGATCGACCAGATGCAGAAGCGCGAGCTGCCGGCCGGCTGGGACCGGAACCTGCCGGTCTTTCCCGCCGACCCGAAGGGGATGGCCGGGCGCGACGCCTCGGGAAAGGTCCTGAACGTCCTCGCCCGGAACATCCCCTGGTTCCTCGGCGGGTCGGCGGACCTCGGCCCCTCGAACAAGACGACGCTCACGTACGACGGCGCCGGCGACCTCCAGGCCGCGACGCCCGGCGGGAAGAACCTCCACTTCGGCATCCGGGAGCACGCGATGGCCGCCGCCGTGAACGGCCTCGCGCTCTCGAAGCTCCGGGCCTTCGGCGCCACGTTCTTCATCTTCAGCGACTACGCCCGCCCCGCGATCCGCCTCGCCGCCCTGATGGAGATCCCGTCGATCTTCGTCTTCACGCACGACGCGATGGGGGACGGCGAGGACGGGCCGACCCACCAGCCCGTCGAGCAGCTTCTCTCCCTCCGGGCGATCCCCGGGCTCGTGACGCTCCGCCCGGGGGACGCCAACGAGGTCGTCGAGGCCTACCGGACGGTCCTCGGGCTCCGGCACCAGCCGGCCGTCCTCGTCCTGTCGCGCCAGCCCCTCCCGACGTTCGACCGGAGTCGGTACGCGCCCGCCTCCGGCGTCTCGAAGGGGGCCTACGTCCTGGCGGACGCTCCCGGCGGGAAGCCCGAGGTGATCCTGATCGCGACGGGGAGCGAGCTTTCCCTCGCCGTCGACGCGCACGAGAAGCTCGTCGCGGACGGGATCCGCTCCCGCGTCGTCTCGATGCCGTCGTGGGACCTCTTCGACCACCAGCCGGCCGAGTACCGCGACGCCGTCCTGCCGCCCGCGGTGACGGCCCGCGTCGCGATCGAGCAGGCCTCGACGCTCGGCTGGGAGCGCTACGTCGGCGGGAAGGGGCGCGTCGTCGGGATGAAGACTTTTGGCGCTTCGGCCCCCCTGAAGGAGCTGCAGCGGCACTTCGGGTTCGAGCCGGACCGGATCGTGTCCGTCGCGAAGGAGGCGATGGGGAGGGGGTAGCCGGTGGGCGAATCCGTCCTCCGACTCGCCGCGGGGGAGCTGACGGCGACCTTCCTTCCCGGGCGCGGGATGCTCGGCGCCTCGCTCCGCCACCGGGGCGAGGAGATCCTCCGCCGCGTCGACGATCTGGAGGGGGCCGCCGAAAAAGGCTCGACGGCGGGAATCCCGCTCCTCCACCCTTGGGCGAACCGGCTCGCCGGACCGGCCTACCGGGCCGCGGGTCGGGAGGTCGCCCTCGACCCCCGCTCCCTGCTCCTCCACCTCGACGCGAACGGCCTTCCGCTGCACGGCGTTCCCTGGGCGCGCCTCGCGTGGGAGGTGACCCGGTCGGCGGAGGACCGCCTCTCGGCCCGGCTCGACTGGAGCCGGCCCGACCTCCTCGCGGTCTTCCCCTTCCCCCATCGCCTCGACCTCGAGGCGACGCTCCGCCCCGACGCCCTGACGATCCGGACGACGCTGACGGCCGGCGCCGAGGGGCCCGTTCCCGTCAGCTTCGGCTTCCATCCCTACATCGGCATCCCGGGGCTCCCGCGGGCGAGTTGGCGGCTCGTCCTCCCCGCGATGCGGCGGCTCCGCCTCGACGGCACCGGGATCCCGACCGGCGAGGAGACGGCGGTCGCGGGGGTCGACGGGCCCCTCGGCGCGACGCCGTTCGACGACGGGTTCGCGCTTCTTGCGCCGGAGGCCTCCTTTGCGCTCGCCGGCGGCGGGGGGCGGGTGAGCGTCGAGCTCCTCTCCGGCTACCCGTTCGCCCAGGTCTTCGCGCCGCCGGGGAAGGACCTCGTCGCGCTCGAGCCGATGACGGCGCCGACGAGCGCGCTCACGACGGAGCGGGGGCTCCGCCTCGCCGCGCCGCAAGGAAGCGTGACGGCGAGCTTCCGGATCCGCGTCGAGGACGAAAAATGAACGTGACGGAGGAACCATGAGCCTCTACGACACGCGGGAAGGGGCCCGCCTTGCCGAGAACAGGGAGCGGACGGGGCACTGGAACCGGTGGGGGCCGTACCTCGCCGAGCGGGCGTGGGGGACGGTCCGGGAGGACTACAGCGCGAACGGAAATGCGTGGGCCTACTTCCCGCACGACCACGCCCGGTCGCGCGCCTACCGCTGGAACGAGGACGGGCTCGGCGGGATCTCGGACCGGCACCAGTACCTCTGCTTCGCGCTCGCGCTCTGGAACGGCCGCGACCCGATCCTGAAGGAGCGGATGTTCGGCCTCGCCGGATCCGAAGGGAACCACGGCGAGGACGTGAAGGACTACTGGTTCTACCTCGACTCGACGCCGACCCACTCCTTCATGCGCTACCTCTACAAGTACCCTCACGGCGAGTTCCCCTACGCCCGGCTCCTCGAGGAGAACCGCCGGCGAGGGAAGGAAGACCCGGAGTTCGAGCTCGTCGACACCGGGATCTTCGACGAGGGGCGCTACTTCGACGTCGAGGTCGTTTACGCGAAGGCCGGCCCGGAGGACCTCCTGATCCGGATCACGGCGACGAACCGGGGGGCGGAGGCGGCGCCGATCGATCTCCTCCCGACGCTCTGGTTCCGGAACACGTGGCGGTGGGGGCGCGACCCGTACGTCCCCTCGATCACCGGCCAGCCGCCGGCCGGCCCCGGCGCGGGCCCCCTCCTCGCCGCCCACCGCGCCCTCGGCGACTACGTCCTTTTCGCGGACGGGGCCGACGAGCGCCTCTTCACGGAGAACGAGACGAACGCCGGCCTCCTCTTCGGAGCCCCCTCCGCCACGCCGTACGTCAAGGACGCCTTCCACGAGGCCGTCGTCTCCGGCCGGCGCGAGGCCGTGAACCCGGCGGAGACCGGGACGAAGGCCGCGTTCCGGTGGCGCCGGACGGTCGGCGCCGGGGAGTCGCTCGAGGTCCGCCTCCGGCTCGCGAAGCGGACCGGCGGCCGCTTCCTCGACGCGCCGTTCGCGGAGTTCGACGAGACCCTCCGCACGCGCGAGGAGGAGGCCGACGAGTTCTACGCCGCCGTCCTGCCGAAGAACCTCCCGGACGACGCGCGGCTCGTCGCCCGGCAGGCCTTCGCGGGAATGCTCTGGTCGAAGCAGTACTACCACTACGTCGTCACGGACTGGCTCGAGGGGGACCCGGCCGCGCCCCCCCCGCCGCCGGAGAGGCTTTCGGGGCGGAACCGCGACTGGTCACACCTGTTCCTGCGCGACGTCGTCTCGATGCCCGACAAGTGGGAGTTCCCCTGGTTCGCCTCGTGGGACCTCGGCTTCCACTGCGTGACGCTTGCCCACGTCGACCCGCAATTCGCCAAGGAGCAGATCCTCCTGATGCTCCGCGAGTGGACGATGCACCCGAACGGTCAGATCGCGGCGTACGAGTGGGATTTCGGAGACGTCAACCCGCCGGTGCTCTCCCTCGCGGCCTGGGCGGTCTTCGAGATCGAGCGACGGGCCACGGGGGTCGCCGACTACGACTTCCTCGAGCGGGTCTTCCAGAAGATGCTCCTGAACTTCACCTGGTGGGTGAACCGGAAGGACGCCGGGGGGCGAAACGTCTTCCAGGGGGGCTTCCTCGGGATGGACAACATCGGCGCCTTCGACCGGAACGACCTCCCGGCCGGATGCCTCCTCGGGCAGGCCGACGGGACGAGCTGGATGGCCGCCTTCGCGAAGAGCCTCCTGACGATCGCCCTCAAGCTCGCCGAGCGGAACCCCGTCTACGAGGACGTCGCGAGCAAGTTCTGGGAGCACTTCGTGTACGTGGCGAACGGTTTGAACAGCCGGAGCGACCCGGCGAGCTCCCTATGGGACGAGGAGGACGGCTTCTTCTACGACCACCTCCTCCGCCCCGGAGAGCCCCCGTCGCCGATCCGCGCCCGGTCGATGGTCGGCTTCGTCCCCCTCTTCGGCGCTTCCACCGTCCCCGCGGAGACGTTCGGCCGCTTCCCGGAGTTCAACCGGCGGCGGGAGTGGTTCGTCGCCCACCGCCCGGAGCTGACGCAGAGCGTCGAGCCGATGGTCGTCCCCGGGCCGCGCGGGACGCTGATCCTCGGCCTCGTGAGGGAGGACCAGCTCCGCCGGATGCTCGAGAAGCTGCTGGACGAGTCGGAGTTCCTCTCGCCGCACGGCGTCCGGTCGGTCTCGAAGCACCACGAGTCGAGCCCGCTCGTCCTCGAGATCGACGGCCGGGAGTACCGCCTCGACTACGAGCCGGGCGAGTCGCGGACGGGACTCTTCGGCGGGAACTCGAACTGGCGCGGGCCGGTCTGGGTCCCGGTCAACTGGATGATCATCCTCGCCCTCCGGAACTTCCATCTCTACTGGGGCGACACGCTCCAGGTGGAGTGCCCCACCGGGTCGGGGCGGATGACGACGCTCGACAAGGCCGCCGGGGAGATCGCCCGCCGCGTCGCCTCCATCTTCCTCCGCGACCGTGAGGGGCGGCGGCCGGTCCACGGCGCCTGCCGTCTCTTCCAGCAGGATCCGCACTGGCGCGACCTGATCCCCTTCCACGAGTACTTCCACGGCGACGACGGGCGCGGCTGCGGGGCGAGCCACCAGACCGGCTGGACGGGGCTGATCGCCCAGATCCTGATCGAGCTGGGCGAGGACGCCGGACCGCCATGAGACCGGATCCCGCCGGCCGGAGCGCCCCGCTCGGCGCGACCCTCCGCGGCGGCGGCGTCAACTTCAGCGTCTGGTCGAAGCACGCGACGGGTTTCGACCTCCTCCTCTTCGACCACGTCGAGGACGCGCGCCCCGCGCGGGTGATCCCGTTCGACCCGGCCGCGAACCGGACGTACCACTACTGGCATGCCTTCGTCCCCGGAGTCGGCGCCGGCCAGCTCTACGGCTACCGCGCCCGCGGCCCCTTCGACCCCGCGCGCGGCCTCCGGTTCGATCCCGGGAAGGTCCTGCTCGATCCGTACGGGCGCGCCGTGGCCGTTCCGGAGGGTTACTCGCGCGAGGCGGCGCGCGCGCCCGGCGACAACGCCGCCTCCGCGATGAAGAGCGTCGTCGTCGACGTCTCGGGGTACGACTGGGAGGGAGACCGCCCGCTCCGGAGGCCCTGTTCGCAGACGATCGTCTACGAGATGCACGTCCGGGGCTTCACGCGCCATCCCTCGTCCGGCGTCGCCGCGGCGAAGCGCGGCACCTTCGCCGGCCTCGTCGAGAAGATTCCCTACCTCCGGGACCTCGGCATCACGGCGGTCGAGCTCCTTCCCGTCTTCCACTTCGACCCGTCCGACGCTCCGCCCGGCCGGGTGAACTACTGGGGGTACCAGCCGGTCTCCTTCTTCGCCCCCCACCCCGCGTACAGCTCCCACCCCGACCCCCACGGGGCCGTGGACGAGTTCCGCGACATGGTCAAGGCGCTCCACCGGGCCGGGATCGAGGTGATCCTCGACGTCGTCTTCAACCACACCTCCGAGGGGAACCACGAAGGGCCCACGCTCTCCCTGCGCGGCCTCGACAACCCGACCTACTACCTCCTCGAGGCGGACCGGTCCCGCTACGCGAACTTCAGCGGGACGGGGAACACGCTGAACGCGAACCACCCCGCGGTCCGCCGGATGATCCTCGACAGCCTCCGCTACTGGGTCACCGAGATGCACGTGGACGGCTTCCGCTTCGACCTCGCCGCCATCCTCTCGCGCGACGAGTCGGGAAACGTCCTCGCGAACCCGCCGGTCCTCTGGGACATCGACTCGGACCCTGCGCTCGCGGGCGCCAAGATGATCGCGGAGGCCTGGGATGCGGCCGGGCTCTACCAGGTCGGGAGCTTCGTCGGTGACGGCTGGCGGGAGTGGAACGGCCGATTCCGCGACGACGTCCGGAGCTTCCTCCGGGGCGAGGAGGGCTTCGTGAGGCGCCTCGCGGACCGCCTCGTGGGAAGCCCGGAGATCTTCGGGCACGAGAGCCGCGAGGCCGAGCAGAGCGTCAACTTCGTCACCTGCCACGACGGCTTCACGCTGAACGACCTCGTCTCCTACGACCGGAAGCACAACGAGGAGAACGGCGAGGGAAACCGCGACGGCGCCGACGACAACCGGAGCTGGAATTGCGGCGTCGAGGGGCCGACCGACGACCCCGCCGTCGAGGGGCTGCGGAACCGGCAGGTGAAGAACTTCCTGGCCGTCACGATGCTCTCCCTCGGAATGCCGATGCTCGCGATGGGCGACGAGATGCGGCGCACGCAGCGCGGGAACAACAACGCCTACGGCCGGGACGACGAGACGAACTGGCTCGACTGGACGCTCCTCGCGACGCACGCCGACGTCCACCGGTTCGTGAGCCACCTCGCCCGCCGGCGCGTTCTCAGGGACCCGGGGCCGGAGCTCGAGCGCGTCAGCCTGACCGAGCTTCTCCGGCAGGCGAAGTTCTCGTGGAGCGGCGTGAAGGCCGGCGAGCCCGACTGGGGCGACCGCTCCCACAGCCTGGCCGTTACCGCCGAGCTCCGGAGGGAGCGGCTCCTCGTCCATCTCCTCCTGAACGCGTGGCGGGAGCCGCTCGACTTCGAGCTGCCGGAGGTCCCGGTGGCGGCGCACGGCGGGTGGCGCCGCTGGATCGACACCTCCCGCGAGTCGCCGGGCGACATCGTCCCCTGGCCCGACGCACCGCCCGTCCCCGGAACGGTCTGCCGGGCCGGCGAGCGCTCGGTCGTCGTCCTCTTCGCGCGGCTCTGAGCGCGGCGCCGTGTCGTATCTTCCCCTCGTGGCCGAGGAGACGCCGCTTTCGATCGTCTCGCCGACGCCCCTCAGGCCGGCAGCGGGCCGAAGAAGATCCGGATCATCTTCTCCCTCCCGACCACGCGCGCCATCTCGTGAACCATGCAGTACCAGAGGATGAGGAGGAAAAGGACGATCTGGATTCCCCAGAAGTGGGGCCAGATGATCTTCCGGAGGAGCTCTTCGTTGGCCGCGACGAAGCCGCCGGCCTCCTTCCAGACGTCGACGAGGCGCTCCAGGTAGTGAATGACGGTGGCGACGACGAGGTAGATCACCGTCTTCCAGCTGACGTTGTAGATCAGCGGCTTCTCGGGGAAGCGATTCACGATCGGGAGCATGTCGGCGATCAGCACCGCCTTGCCGAGGATCAGGGCGGCGACGACGATCGAGACCGACGAGAGGGGCGCCAGCCCGCTTCCCTTCGTCATCAGGACCCGGACGAACATGACGACGTGAAGCATCACGAAGAAGAAGATCGTGGGCGGCACGAGCTTCAGCGTCTCTTCCTTCAGGACGGCCCAGGGCTTTCTCATGGCGCGGATCTTCCCACCCTCCCGGCGACCTGCGAACGGAGAACGCGGCGCCGCGTTGTATCTTCCCCTCCGTGAGCGAGGAGAAGGCGCCCGCCCCCCGGCCCGACGCCACCCGGGCGCGGACGGTCGTCGGGACGTTCGTCCTCCACCTCCGCCCCGTGCGGGTGCCCGAGGGGGCGATCCGCCTGACGCACACCTTCGGCCTCGGCGGGATGTCGCTCGTCCTCCTCCTCGTCCTCGCGGCAACCGGCTCCCTCCTGATGCTCGTCTACCGGCCGCTCCCGGGCGAGGCCTACGAGTCAGTGACCCGTCTCCAGGAAGCGGTGCCGTTCGGCGCGTTCGTCCGGGCCGTCCACCACTGGAGCGCCAACGCCCTCATCGTCGTCGCGTTCCTCCACCTCCTGCGGGTGTTCCTGACGGGCGGCCACCGGGAGGGGCGCGAGCTCAACTGGCTCGTCGGCCTCGGGCTCCTCGCCGGGGTCGCCGGCTCCTGCTTCACCGGCTACCTCCTCCCCTGGGACCAGCTCGCCTACTGGGCCGTGACGATCGTGACGGGGATGGCCGGGTACGTGCCCCTCGCGGGAAGCCGGCTGGCCACCCTCCTCCGGGGCGGTATCGAGATCGGCCCCTCGACGCTCATCAACTACTACGCCCTTCACACGCAGTGGCTTCCCGCCACGATCTTCTTCCTCGCGGGCTTCCACTTCTGGCGGGTCCGGAAGGCGGGCGGCGTCGTCCTGCCGCCCGACGCCCCGCGCGACGAGAGCGGCGCCCCCCGACGCGTCCTCTTCCTGCCGAACCTCCTCTGGAAGGAGACGGCGCTCTCCCTCTCGCTCCTCGCGGCCGTCACCCTCTTCGCGGCGCTCGTCCGGGCCCCGCTCGGCGCCGCGGCCAACCCCGGCATGAGCCCGAACCCCGCGAAGGCCCCCTGGTACTTCCTCGGCTTCCAGGAGCTCCTCGTCCACCTCCACCCGGTCTTCGCCGTCGTCGTCTTCCCGCTCGCCGGGGCGCTCGCCCTCGCGGCCCTCCCGTACCTCCGCGCGGAGGACTGGCCGCGCGGCGAGTGGTTCCTCTCGGCGACGGGCCGGCGCTGGGCGAGGCTCGCGGCG
>DAOMFB010000001.1:0-31923 GCA_035429585.1 Thermoanaerobaculia bacterium | reverse complement strand
GGAGATCTGCGACACGATGCCGGCTGCCCTGGGCCGCTGGCTGATGAACTCGGGTGCGCCGCGGCGCTTCGTCGCCCTCGTGGGTCCCCCCAACTCGGGCAAGTCGACGCTCTTCAACCGGCTCACGGGGCTCCGCCAGAAGGTGGCGAACTTCCCCGGCGTCACGGTCGAGGAGCGCCGGGGGATCGCGCGGGTCGGCTCGGGCCGCGACGTCGTCCTGATCGACCTCCCCGGGGTCTACAGCCTCGTGGCCCGCTCGGACGACGAGCGGGTGACGCACGACGTGCTGATGGGGACCATGCCGGGGACGCCGCAGCCCGACGCCGTGCTGCTCGTCCTCGACGCCACGAACCTGAAGCGGCACCTCGTCCTCGCGGCCCCGGTCCTCGCGCTCGGCCTCCCGACGATCGTCGTCCTGAACATGGCGGACGAGCTCGAGGCCCGCGGGGGAGAGGTCGATCCCGAGGCGCTGGCGGCGCAGCTCGGCGCCCCGGTGGCGCTCGTGACGGCCTCGCGCGGGGAGGGGCTGGAGCCGGTCGTCGAGTTCCTGGGCGGCGAGCTCGGCGTGCCGGCCTCGCTCGAGCTCCCGGCGCTGCACGACATCCCCAAGTGCCGGCAGTGGGCGGCCCGTCTCGGCGACGAGGCCGGGTATTCGCCCCCCGCCCCGCCGATCTGGACGCGGCGGCTGGACGGCGTCTTCCTGCACCCGGTCGCCGGCCCGGCCGTCTTCCTCCTCGTCGTCATCGCCGTCTTCCAGACGATCTTCACCGTGGCGCGCCCCCTGATGGACCTGATCGACCGGGGCGTCTCGGCGTCGGGCGGGTGGCTGGAGAGCACGCTCCCGGCGTCGCTCGGACGGGACCTCCTCGTCGGCGGCGTCTGGGGCGGCGTCGGCTCCGTCGTCGTCTTCCTGCCGCAGATCCTCCTGCTCTTCTTCTTCCTCGGAATCCTCGAGGACTCCGGCTACCTCGCCCGCGCGGCGCTCATCGCCGACCGGACGATGTCCCGGGCGGGGCTCCAGGGGAAGTCGTTCCTGCCGCTCCTCTCGGCGTACGCGTGCGCCGTCCCGGCCGTTCTGGCGACGCGGACCATCGAGAACAAGCGCGACCGGATCGCGACGATCCTCATCGCCCCCTTCATGACCTGCTCGGCGCGGCTCCCGGTCTACACGCTCATCATCGCGGCCTTCATCCCCGAGCGCCCCCTCCTCGGGCCGTTCCTCGGGACGCGGGCCGCGGCCCTCCTCGGCCTCTACGTCCTCGGGTTCGCCGCGGCGTTCGGGACGGCCCGGCTCCTCAAGTCCTCCGTCCTCCGGAGCGAGGGGACCCCCTTTCTGATGGAGATGCCGCCGTACCGCTGGCCGACCCTCCGCCAGATCGGCCTCCGGCTTCTCGACCGGGCGAAGATCTTCCTGCGCCGGGCGGGGACCGTGATCCTCGCGGTCTCCATCGCCCTCTGGGTCCTCTCGAACCTTCCCTTCGCGGACGGCCGGCCGCCGCAGATCGCCGACAGCGTGACCGGAACGGTGGGGCGGGCCCTCGAGCCCCTGGTCCGTCCGCTCGGCTTCGACTGGAAGATCGCCATCGGACTCGTGACCTCGCTCGCCGCGCGCGAGGTGATCGTGGGGACGCTCGGAACCCTCTACGGGATGGAGGGCGACGCGCACTCCGCGGGGCTCCAGGCCGCCCTCCGACACGACCTCACGCCGGGAGGGGCCGTCGCCCTTCTCGTCTTCTTCGCCTTCGCGATGCAGTGCGTGTCGACGATCGCCGTCGTCCGGCGCGAGACGGGGGGCTGGCGCTGGCCCGCGATCCAGTTCGCCTGGATGACGCTCCTGGCCTACGCCGGGGCCTTCGTCGCCAACCGGCTCGTCTCGGCCCTTCTCGCGTAGAGCCGCTCCCGCAGCGCCTCCATGTAGAGGTAGAAGACCGGCGTCACGAAGAGCGTCAGGAGCTGGGAGAAGAGGAGCCCGCCGACCACCGCGAGGCCCAGCGGCCGGCGGGCCTCCGCCCCGGCGCCGAAGCCGAGGGCGATCGGCAGCGTCCCCATCAGGGCCGCCATCGTCGTCATCATGATGGGCCGGAAGCGGACGAGGCAGGCCTCGTAGATCGCCTCCCGGGCGCTCTGGCCCCCGCGCCGCGCCTCGATCGCGAAGTCGACCATCATGATGCCGTTCTTCTTCACGAGGCCGACGAGCATGATGACGCCGACGAAGGCGTAGATCGAGAGCTCGGTCCGGAAGATCACGAGCGTCACGAGGGCGCCGAACCCGGCGAACGGCAGGGCCGAGAGGATCGTCAGGGGGTGGAAGAAGCTCTCGTAGAGGATGCCGAGGACCATGTAGATGACGAGGATCGCCACGAAGAGGAGGAGACCGAGCCCCTTCAGGGACGCCTGGAACGCCTGCGCCGTCCCCATGAAGCTCGTCTTGATCGTGGCCGGGATGAGGTTCCGGGCGGCGGCGTCCACCGCCCCCACCGCATCGCCGATCGCGACGCCGGGGCGGAGGTTGAAGGAAATGGTGACGGAGGGGAGCTGGCCCGCGTGGTTCACCGTCAGCGGGCCGAGGCCGGAGGAGAGCTTCGCCACGGACGGGAGTGGGACGAGAGCGCCGGTCCGGGAGCGGACGTAGAGGAGCGGAAGGGCCGACATGTCCCGCTGGTACCGCGGCTCGACCTCCATCAGGACCTGGTACTGGTTGTTCGGGGCGAAGATCGTCGAGATCTGGCGCGAGCCGTAGGCCGTGTAGAGGGCGTCCTCGATCCGCTGCGCCGTCAGGCCGACCGCGGCGGCCTTGTCCCGGTCGATCCCCACGTTCACCTGCGGGTTCTTCAGCTGGAGGTCGCTCGTGACGTCGAGGAGGCCGGGGAGCTGGCGGATCTTCTCCTCGAGGAGCGGCGCGTACCGGTAGAGCTCGTCCGTGTCGGGGTCCTGGAGGGTGTACTGGTACTGGCTCTTCGTCAGGGCGCCGCCGATCCGGATCGGCGGGGGAACCTGCATGAAGACCCGGATTCCCGGGATCTGGGCGAGCTTCGGCCGGAGCTGCTGGATGATCTCCTCGGCCGAGAGCTTCCGCTCGCTCCGGGGCTTGAGCCGCGCGAAGACGAGCCCGGAGTTGTTCGCGTTGATGTTGTTACCCCGGTTGCCGCAGCTCGACATGAAGCCGTCGACGTTCGGGTCCGCGGCCACGACGTCGGCGACCGCCTTCTGGTGCTGCACCATGGACTCGAACGAGATTCCCTCGGCCGCCTCGGTGAAGCCGAAGACCTGTCCGATGTCCTCGTTCGGGAGGAAGCCCTTCGGGATCCGGAGGAAGAGGACGACGGTCAGGACGAGGACGGCGGCGGAGAAGGCCATGACGGACCGGCGGTGGTCGAGACTCCAGACGAGGCCCCGGTCGTAGACCCGCCGCATCCCGTCGAAGAACCGCTCCATGAACATGTAGAGCCGCCCGTGCCGCTCGGATTCCTCGTGGGGCCTCAGGAACCGGCTGCAGAGCATCGGCGTGAGCGACAGGGAGACGAAGCCCGAGATCAGGATCGCGAGGCCGATCGTGACGGCGAACTCCTTGAAGAGGCGTCCGACGATGCCTCCCATGAAGAGGACCGGGATGAAGACCGCGGCGAGCGAGATCGTCATGGACAGGATCGTGAAGCCGATCTCCCGGGAGCCCGTCAAGGCCGCCTCGAGCGGCGCCTGGCCCTGCTCCATGTGCCGGACGATGTTCTCCAGCATGACGATGGCGTCGTCCACGACGAAGCCGACGGAGAGCGTCAGCGCCATCAGGGAGAGGTTGTCGAGGCTGTACCCGAGGAGGTACATGCAGGCGAACGTCCCCGTGATCGAGAGCGGGAGCGCGAGGCTCGGGATGAGGGTCGCCGAGAGCTTCCGCAGGAAGAGGAAGATGACGAGCACGACGAGGAGGAGGGTCAGGAGGAGGGTGAACCGGACGTCCTCCACCGAGGCGCGGATCGAGACGGACCGGTCGAACAGGATCTCCATCTTCGCGGAGCCCGGCAGCTGCGCCTGGAAGGAGGGGAGGAGCTTCCGGATCTCGTCCACGACCTCGACCGTGTTCGTCCCGGGCTGCTTCTGGACGGCGAGGACGACGGCGCGCTCCCGGTTGAACCAGGCCGCCGTCTTGTCGTTCTCGACGCTGTCCAGCGCGCGGCCGACCTCCTCGAAGCGGACGGGCCTCCCGCCCCGGTAGGCGACCGTGAGCGGGCGGTAGTCGGAGGCCTCGGTCAGCTGGCCGTTCGCCTCGACGTTCACGGCCTGGTTCGCCCCCCAGAGGGTCCCGGTCGGAAGGTTCACGTTGGCGTTCCGGACGGCGTCCGCCACCTCGTCGATGCCGATCGACCGCGTGGCGAGCGCGAGGGGGTTCACCTGGAGGCGGACGGCGTACTTCTGGGCCCCGAAGACGGAGACCTGCGCCACGCCGCTGACCGTCGAGATCCGCTGCGCCATGTTCGTCTCGGCGAACTCGTCGACGACGGAGAGCGGCAGGACGGTCGACGAGAGGGCGAGGTAGAGGATCGGCTGGTCGGCGGGGTTGACCTTGTTGTACGCGGGGGGGCTCGGCATGTCCGGCGGCAGCTGCCGCGAGGCCGCCGTGATGGCGGCCTGCACGTCCTGCGCCGCCGCGTCGATGCTGCGCGAGAGGGTGAACTGGAGGGTGATCTGCGTCAGGCCCAGGATGCTCGAGGAGGTCATGGAGTCGAGGCCGGCGATCGTCGTGAACTGCCGTTCGAGCGGCGTCGCGACGGCCGAGGCCATCGTCTCGGGGCTGGCTCCCGGGAGGCGCGCGAAGACCTGGATCGTGGGGAAGTCGACGTTCGGGAGGTCGCTGACCGGGAGGAGCCGGTAGCCCATCACGCCGAAGAAGAGGATCGCCAGCATGACGAGCGTCGTCATGACCGGACGGCGGATGAAGAGCGCCGAGAGGTTCACCGGGCCGCCTCCGTCCCCTTCGGCGGCGCCGCGGGGGCCGCGTCCTTCTTCTCGACCACCTTCGTCCCCGGGGCGAGGCGGATCTGCCCGTCCGTGACGACCTTCTCTCCCGGCGCCAGGCCCGACGTGACGAGCGCCCATCCCCCCGCGCGCCGCCGGACCACCACCGTCCGGCTCTCGACGGAGGAGTCTCCCGTCACCACCCAGACGTACGTTCCCGACTGGCCGGTCTGGAGGGCCTCGACCGGGGCCACGACGGCGTTCGCGTCCACGGCGAGGGCGAGCGAGACGTTCACGTACTGGCCCGGCCAGAGGGCGCGGTCGCGGTTCGGGAAGGAGGCCTTGAGCGTGATCGTCCCGGTCGTCGGGTCGACGGCGTTGTCGAGGAAGGTGAGCGTCCCCTCCTCCGGCTTCCCCGCCTGCGGGCTGGCCGTGACGGAGAGCGTCCTCTCGGCGGCGCGCCGCTTCACCTCGAGGAAGTCGCTCTCGGGGATCGCGAAGGAGACGTGGATCGGCTCGATCTGGTTGATGACGACGAGGGGCCTGTCGTCGTTCGCCTTGACGACGTTCCCCTTGTGGACGAGGAGGCTTCCGGTCCGGCCGGGAACGGGGGCGGTGATCCGGGCGTACTCGAGGTTCAGGCGGGCGTTCTCCACGCCCGCCTCGTCCCCCTGCGTCGTCGCCTTGAGGGCTTCGACGTTCGCGCGCGCCTGGTCGTACTGCTCCTGCGTGATGTACTCCTTCTTGATGAGCTCGTCGTACCGCGCGAGCGTCCGCTCGGCCTCGGTCAGGCGGGCGCGGTCGCGCGAGAGGTTCGCCCGCGCCTCGGCGAGGGCCGCCTCGTACGGGCGCGGGTCGATCTGGAAGAGGAGGGCCCCGGCGGCCACCTCCTCGCCCTCGCGGAAGCCGACGTTCGTCACCTCGCCGCCGACGCGGGGCTTCACGGAGACGGTCGAGAAGGCCTCGACGTGACCGATCGCGGCGAGCTCGACGGGAAGCGACGTCGTCGTCACCTCGCCGATCCGGACGGGGGCGGGGGGCGGCCCGCCGGACGCGCCCTTGTTCGGCCCGCACCCGGGGGCGAAGAGGACGAGGGCGGCGAGGGCGGGGGCGAAGCGGCGGGTCGGTCTCATGGCGCTTCCTTCACCGCCGGCTCGATGGAGCCGACGTCGTGGGCGAGCTGGGCGAGGGAGAAGAGGTACTCGGCGCGGGCCGCGACCTCCTGCGCGCGGGCCTGCGCGAGGGCGCTCTCGGCGGTCAGGAGGTCGAGGATGCTCCCGACGCCGGCCGTGTAACGGCCGCGCGTCACCTCGGCGCTCTGGCCGGCGCTCGCGAGGAGGTCCCGCGCGGTGCGGATCTTCTGGGCGGCGGTCCGGACGTTGTAGTAGCTCGCCCAGACCTGCTGGACCATCTGCTGCTCGACGCCCACGGCGGCGGCGCGGGCGGCTTCGCTCTCGGCCTCGGCCTTCCGGAGGTTGTACTGCGTCTGGAATCCGGTGAAGACGGGGATCCGGAGGAGGAGGCCGACCGACCAGAGGTCGGCGACGTTCGTCGCGGAGGAGCCGCCGAACCAGGTCCGGCTCCCGCCGGCGGCGCCGCCGAGGGTGGGCCAGAAGCCCGACCGGACCGAGGCCACGTGACGCTCCGCGGCGAGGGCGGCCGAGCGGGCGGCCGCCAGGTCCGGCCGCTGCTCCTCGGCCATCGCGATCAGCTCGTCGACCGAACGGGTCAGGCGGTCGAGGTTCAGGTCCTCGGGCAGCTGGCCCGCCTCGACCGGGGTGTTGGCCGGGACGCCGAGCGACGTCGCGAGGGCGCCGCGGATCACGGCGATCTGGCCCTTCACCGAGTCGTAGGCGAGGCGCTGCTGCGAGGCGGTCGTCCGGGCCTGGAGGACGTCCGCGATCGTCGCGACGCCGGCCCGGTGGCGCTCCTCCGCGGCGCGGAGGTTCTCCTCGGCCTGCTTCAGGCTCGCCTCCTGCGCCGAGAGGAGCGACTTGACCCCTTCGTAGCCGTAGTACGCCTGGAGGACCTGCAGGATGACGTCGTTGAGGATCGCGTCGTGGGCGGCGTTGGCCTGGGCGAGCAGGAGATCCGCCTCCGCCACGTCCGCGGCCCGTCCGCCGAAGTCGAGGAGGAGCCAGCTCAGGAGGACGGACGGCCCGTAAGTCGTCTGGTAGTAGATCGTCTGCCCGCTGAACGCCGCGTTCTTCTGCCGGGTGAAGAAGCCGTCCGCCTCGAGGGTCGGGTACCAGGCCGAGCGCTTGCTGCCGGCGCCGGCCGCGGCGGCCCGGGCCCGGAACCAGGCCTGCCGCGTGGCGGGGTTGTTCCGGAGGGCCACATCCACGGCCTCGACCGGTGTGATCGTCCGCGGCGGGCCTCCGGGCGGCGGCAGCGTGAGGCCGGCCTCCGGCGCCCCCGGAAGGGCCGGCGGGGGGGCGGCGGGCATCGGCGCGGCCGTCCGCTTCTCGGGCGAGGGCGGGACGGACGCGTCGACGAACGCCGCCGGGCGCGACGCGACGCACCCCGCGGCGGCGAGGCCGAGCCCGGCGAGAGCGGCCGCGGCCGCGAGACGGCGCCTCATGAAGCCTCCCTCTGCCGCCCGATGCCGCCCAGGAAGGTCTCCGTCACGGTCTTCACGAGGGCCCCGGGCGTGTCGGACGCGCCGTGGTAGAGGATCACGGCGCGGATCATTCCGAGGAACAGGTCGGCCGCCACGCGGGGGTCGACCGCGCGGAAGTCGCCGCGGGCGGCGCCCCGGGAGATCGTCTCCCGGACGAACCGGAGGAGGGTCTCGCGCCGCCGGTGCAGCTCCCGCTCGCGGCTCCGGAACCGGCGCTCGTCCCGGTGGAGGACCATCGCGAAGGAGGGGCGCGCCCAGAAGATCCGGACGGCCTCCTGTGCGCACGCGGCGAGGGCCTCGGCGGGCGCGCCGTCCGCGTCACGGAGGCCGTCGAGGACGAGGTCCATCTCGTCGAAGCCGTCGACGAGCGTCGCGTAGAAGAGGTCGTCCTTGGTCGGGAAGTACCGGTAGAGCGTCCCCTTCCCGACGCCGGCCTCGGCGGCGATCTCGTCGGTCCGCACCTCGTGGAACGGCTTCCGGGCGAAGACGCCGGAGGCCGCCTTGAGTATGCCGCTTCTCTTCAGGGCGCTTCGGGTCCTCGGCATCGTCGGTAACGGAACGGACTGGTCAGTTCCGTTATCAGATCGTACACCAGCGGCCGGAACCCGTGTCGGCGATTTTGAGATAGCCTCTCGATTGTGACAGTCGACGAAAGGAGCGTTTCCATGAAGAAGCCGATGTTCCTCGCCCTCGTGGCCGCAGCCCTCGCCGCGGCGGCGCCCCTCGCGGCCCAGTTCGAGGCCCCGATGCCGAGCCCGAAGGCCACCGTGACGCAGCGGATCGGCGCGACCGATTTCAGCGTCTCGTACAGCCGCCCCGGCGTGAAGGGGCGCGTGATCTGGGGCGGCCTCGTGCCGTACGACAAGCCGTGGCGGACGGGCGCCAACCGGGCCACGACCATCGCCTCCTCCGACGAGTTCGAGGTGGAGGGGAAGAAGCTCCCCGCGGGGACCTACAGCATCGTCACCATCCCCGGGAAGGAGTCGTGGACGGTCGCCTTCAACAGGGACCTCGACCTCTGGTTCAAGACCGACTACGACGAGAAGAAGGACGCGCTCCGCGTCACCGTCAAGCCGGAGACGTTGCCGGAGGCCGTCGAGAGCTTCACGATCGTCTTCCGGAACGTCACGAACGACGGGGCGGATCTCTCCTTCATCTGGGAGAAGCTCCGCGTCCCGGTGAAGATCAAGGTCGATACGAAGGCGCTCGTCCTGGCGAAGGGACGCGCGGCCGTCGCCGGCGCGAAGGCCGACGACTGGGAGACGCCGCTCGCGGTGGGGCGCTACCTCTGGAACGAGAAGCTGGGCGACCCGGGCGAGGCGATGAAGGACGTCCAGAAGTCGATCGCCGCGAAGAAGGGGTATTCGAACACGGGGCAGCTGGCCCGGATGCTCGCCGCGGAGGGCCGGACCGCCGAGGCGATCAAGGCCGGCGAGGAGGCGGTCGCGATCGCGAAGGCCTCGCCCGACAAGCCGAGCACCGAGGCGCTGGAGAAGGCGATCGCGGAGTGGAAGGCGAAGAAGTAGTCCCCGGGTGATCTCCCCTTAGACTCGGGAGGTGCCGAGAGAAAGGCTCTTCACCCCGCGCTACTTCCTCATGTGCGGGTTCACGTTCACGGTCTTTCTCTCGGCCTTCCAGGTCTTTCCGACGGCCCCCTACCGGATCCTCGACCTGGGCGGCGACAAGTTCGCCGCCGGGCTCTTCCTCGGGCTCCAGACGTGGGCCTCGGCCCTTTCGGCGCCCTTCACCGGGGCGCTCGGGGACCGGATCGGCCGGCGGAAGATGCTCGTGACGGCGAGCCTCGTCGGCGCGCTCTTCTCGGGTCTCTACGCCGTCGCCCCCTCCTGGCCCGCGCTCGTCGTCCTCGTCTTCGTCTACGGGATCTTCTGGTCGGGCCTCCTGTCCGCCTCGTCCGCCTACATGACGGCGCAGATCCCGGCCTCGCGCCGCGCGGAGGGGTTCGGCTACTGGGGGATGGCGACGATGCTGGCGGTCGCCTTCGCCCCGGGCCTCGGGCTGGCCCTCTACCGGAGAGGGTGGGCCTGGGTCTGCGGCCTCGCGGTCCTCTTGAACCTCGTCATGGCGGGGATCGCCTCCTCTCTCCCCGAGACGCACGTGGCCCCGTCGGAGCGCCCGCGGCGCCTCCGGGACCTCGTGGAGTGGCGCGTCCTCGGGATGGCGTCCAGCCTCTTCCTGACCTCGTTCGGCTACGGGGCCGCGGTGAGCTTCGCCGCCCTCTGGACCGAGCAGAACGGCGTCGCGCCGCGCGGCCTCTGGTTTTCGACCTTCGCCCTCGTCGTCCTCGTCACCCGCCTCTTCTCGGGCCGCCTCGCCGACCGCGTCGGGTCGCGAAAGCTCCTCCTGCCGGCGTTCGTCGTCGGCGGGGTGGCGCTCTTCCTCCTCGGCTCGGCCACGACCCGCCCGGCCCTCGTCGTGTCGGCGGCCCTCTACGGGCTGGGGTTCGGGAACGCGTACACCTTCTTCGTGGCGCACGTCTTCCGCTTCGTGCGGCCCGAGCGGCGCGGGGCGGCGTTCGGATCGGCCATCGCCGCGTTCGACACGGGGATCGGGACGGGCTCCATGCTCCTCGGGGCCCTCGCGGAGCGGTCCGGATTCGGGGCGGCCTTCCACGTCGGGGGAGCGCTCGCCCTCCTCGCTCCGGCCGCGTTCCTCGTCGCCGAGCGGCGGCTCCTGGCGGGGGAGCCCGCCGTCGAGCCCGCGGCCTCCCGCGCGTAGTCCCGCGCCCGCCGCGGGGCGCCGTGAGTCGTTTGGCTCATGGCGCCCGGGGAAGCCCCGCCGCTAGAGTCGATTCCGGGATGGGTGAGGCGTCTGAGAGGGTCGGAGAGTACGCGGGTCGCAAAGGGACGGCGGAGGCCGTCCGCTCCGGGCGCTCCCTCCGAGACGCCGGCCCCGGGTCGCGAAGGCCCGGCCGCCGCAGCGCCCGACGGGCGCCGGCGCGGGAGGAACCGATGAAGCGCGTCCTTCTCATTCTGCTGGGGGCGGCCCTCCCGGCCCTCCGGGCCCTCGCGCCGCTGGCCGCGGCGGACGACCCGAACGGCACCTGTCTCGACTGCCATTCCGACGCGACGCTGACGCGTCCGCTCCCGGGCGGCGGGACGCAGTCCCTCGCGGTCGACCCGGCGGTCTTCGCCAAGTCGATGCACGGCTCCCTCGCCTGCGTCGACTGCCACGCCGACCTGAAGAAGGTCACCGACTTCCCGCACGCCGAGAAGCTCAAGCCGGTGAACTGCGCCGCCTGCCACGACAAGCCCGCGGCCGAGGTCGGCGCCGGGGCGCACAAGGGTCAGCTCACCTGCGCGGGCTGCCACGGCACGCACGACATCCGGGAGGCCAAGGACGTCGCCTCGCCGGTCTCCTCGGGGAAGATCAACAGGACCTGCGCCGAGTGCCACGACCGGCTCCACGCCCCCCTCGCCGGCCGGACCGCCAGCTACGCGAACTACGACGTCGGCCTCCACGGGCGGCACCCCGTCGCGAGCGGCCCGGGCGGCCCCTCGTGCATCGCCTGCCACGGCGGCCACACGGTCGTCAGCGAGACGAAGAGCTCCGCGGCGCTCGAGCGCGCCTGCCTCAAGTGCCACCCGAAGGTCGAGGCCGAGTTCAAGGCCTCGGTCCACGGGACGATCAACGAAGGGCGCGCCAACTCGCACTGCTTCCAGTGCCACGGCGAGCACCGGAGCCGGGCGCCGTCCGACTCGAGCCTGACGGTCCAGAACGAATCGCCCGCGGAGAAGACCTGCGGCACCTGCCACCCGGACTCCGTCGCCCGATACAACCGGAGCCTCCACGCCTACGCGCTCGCGGCCGGCTCCCCGCGCGCCCCCCGCTGCGAGAGCTGCCACGGGGCGCACAACATCCGCAAGGTCTCCGACCCGCTCTCGCCCGTCTCGCGGGGCAAGCAGGTCGAGACGTGCGCGAAGTGCCACAGCAAGATCGGGATCAGCCTCGACCCCGACGTCCGGCTGCCGCGCTCCTTCGAGAGCTACGCGCAGAGCACCCACGGCAAGCTCCTGGCGCAGGGGAACGAGAACGTCCCCATCTGCGTCGACTGCCACGGCGGCCACGCGATCCGGCCCCGGAGCGACGCGACCTCCACGATCGCCCACATCAACATCGACAAGACCTGCGGCCAGTGCCACTCGGGTGAGGCGGACGCGTATCGGACCTCGATCCACTACCGCGCCCTCACCTTCGGCATCGAGGACAGCCCGACCTGCACCGGGTGCCACGGCGAGCACAGCATGACGACGCCGAAGGACCCGAACAGCCGCGTCAGCCACTTCCGGCTCGCGCACGAGACGTGCGGGCGCTGCCACGACAACCCGACGATCATCCAGAAGTACGGCCTGAACCCGAACGTCGTCTCGACGTACACGGACAGCTACCACGGCCTCGCGACCGAGCGGCGCAGCGCCAAGGCGCCCACCTGCGCCGACTGCCACGAAGCCCACGCCGTCCGGACGGTTCGCGACCCGAAGTCGTCGGTCAACAAGGACAACGTCGTCGCGACCTGCCAGAAGTGCCACCCCAAGGCCTCGACGATCTTCGCCGCCTCGTACACCCACGCGGCGCTGCAGCCGACGGTGGGAGGCCTCAACTACTGGATCACGCGGATCTACTGGATCCTGATCGCCCTCGTCATCGGCGGCATGGTCCTGCACAACCTCATCATCCTGAACTTCCACATGCTCGAGTCCCGCCGGCACCAGGAGGCGGGGCCGGGCGTCGTCCGGTTCAACCGGCAGGAACTCGTCCAGCACATGGCCCTCTCGGTCTCCTTCATCCTCCTGGCCGTCACGGGGTTCGCGCTGAAGTTCCCCGACTCCTGGTGGGCGCAGGGGCTCTCGGCGATCGGCCTGAACGAGGTGGTCCGGCGGGTCCTCCACCGCGCCATGGCGGTCCTCCTGATCGTCTGCGGCGTCTACCACGTCGTCTACCTGATCGTGTCGCGACGGGGCCGCGAGGAGTTCATGGCGCTCCTCCCCGCCAAGGAAGACATCGGAGACCTGACGACAACTCTCCGCTACCACCTGAACATGGGCGGGAAAGCCCCGGAGTACGGCCGCTACGACTACTCTCAGAAGGCCGAGTACTGGGCCCTGATCTGGGGCACCGTCCTGATGATCGTGACGGGATTCATCCTCTGGTTCCCGGCGCAGCTCGCCTCCTACATGCCGGGATGGGCCATCACCGCCGCCCAGACGATCCACCTCTACGAGGCGGTCCTCGCGACGCTCGCGATCATCGTCTGGCATTTCTTCTTCGTCATCTTCCACCCGGAGGAATACCCGATGAGCTGGACGTGGCTGACGGGGAAGATGGGCCTCGACCACGTCCGGCACCGGCACGGGCGCTGGTACCGCAAGCTCGTGCAGGACGGGGAAGTCCCCCCCGAGAAGGAGGGAGGCGACGGGCACGAATAGCTCGTCGCCGCCGGCGGGCGGGGGCCCGATGAGGGTCCACGGCGCCCGGCCGGGCAGACGGGAAGTGGCTCGCGACGAGCCGAAAGGGAGACATCGATGACACTGAGCCGACGGGCCCTTCTGAACCTCGGGCTGACGACCTCGACCGTGGCCGCCACGGCGGCGCTCGCCGCCCCGGCGGAGGAGGGCGAGAAGGGGAAGGCCGCACCGGCCCCGAACTACGCGGCCGTCCTCGTCGACACGACCCTCTGCATCGGGTGCCGCAAGTGCGAGGAGGCCTGCAACCGGCGGAACCACCTCCCCCGGACCGCGGAGTCCTTCGAGAACCGGGACGGGCTCCGGACGTTCCGGCGCCCGACGGCGAACGCGTTCACCGTCGTGAACCGCTTCCCGGGGAGCCCGTCGCCCGACCAGGCCGGGCGCGCCGAGACCTACTGCAAGACGCAGTGCATGCACTGCCTGATCCCGTCGTGCGTCTCGGCCTGCATCGTCGGCGCGCTGACGAAGTCGAAGGACGGGGCGGTCGTCTACAACCCGACGATCTGCGTCGGGTGCCGTTACTGCCAGATCGCCTGCCCGTTCGAGGTCCCCGCGTACGAGTTCGACGTCGCGCTGACCCCGAAGGTGCGGAAGTGCGAGTTCTGCACCGACCGCGCGAAGGGGACCGGGGCGAATCCGGCCTGCGCCGCTTCCTGTCCGACGGAGGCGCTCGTCTTCGGGCCGCGGGCCGAGCTCGTCGCGATGGCGAAGGACCGGATCGCGAAGCGCCCCGACCGCTACGTGCCGCACGTGTACGGGGAGAACGAGGTGGGCGGGACCTCCTGGATCTACTTGACCGGCCGGCCCCCCGAGGAGATCGCCCTCCTGAAGCTGACGAGCACGGCGCCGGCCCTCCGGACCGAGGCGATCCAGCACGGGATCTTCAAGTTCGGAGCGATTCCGATCGCCCTCTACGGCGCGCTCGCCGGCCTGATGTGGATGAACAACCGGAAGGCGGCGGCGGGCGGCGAGCCGCCGGCGTCCGGCGGACCGAAGCCTCCCGCCTCCGGCCATGAGGGGGGTGCCGCGTGAGCCCGCACGAGCGTCCCCGGCGCCTGTCGAAACCGTTCTTCACGGCCGGCACGATCGCGATCCTCGTCTTCATGGCGGTCGGCTACGCGTTCGGCATCACCCGGCTCCTCCTGGGGCTCCGGTTCGTCACGAACCTCGACGACATCAACACGTGGGGAATCTGGATCTCCTTCGACGTCGCCTGCGGCGTCGCGCTGGCGGCCGGCGGCTTCACGACGGCGGCCCTCGTCGACATCTTCGGGAAGAAGAAGTTCAAGCCCCTCCTCCGCCCGGCGATCCTGACGGCCTTCCTCGGCTACCTCTGGGTCGCGATCGCCCTCATGTTCGACCTCGGCCGGTGGTGGAACATCTGGCGTCCGCTCTTCAACTGGCAGGGCAACTCGGTCCTCTTCGAGGTGGGCATGTGCGTGATGGCCTACCTCATGGTCCTCGCGATCGAGACGAGCCCGGCGGTCCTCGAGGGCCTCCGGGCCCGGGCGGAGGGGGACGAGTGGGGGGCCGCCTTCCTCCGGAAGGTCAAGAAGCCGATCCTGACGATCCACTCCTGGATCAAGATCATCCTCCCCGTCTTCATCGTCGCGGGCGTCGTCCTCTCGTGCATGCACCAGTCGTCCCTCGGGACGCTGATGATGATCGCCCACACGAAGCTGAACCCGATCTGGGACACGCCGATCCTCCCGCTCCTCTTCCTGATGTCGGCGATGGCGGTCGGGTACCCGATGGTCATCCTCGAGTCGATCTACTCGAGCACGAGCTTCGGCCGGAAACCGGAGATGGACCTCCTGGCGCCGCTGGCCCGCTTCATCCCGTACCTCCTCGGCGCGTACGCGGTCGTGAAGTTCGGCGACCTCGCGATCCGCCACAAGCAGCTCGACTTCGTCTCCCACCCGGGCGCGACGGTCGCCCTCGCCGTCGAGCTCCTCCTCGGCGTCGTGGCGCCGCTCGTCCTCCTGATGAACGACGGGGTCCGCCGCTCGCCCGGCTGGCTCTTCTTCAGCGCCTGCCTCGTCATCTTCGGCGTCATCCTGAACCGGTTCAACGTCTTCCTCGTCGCCTACGAGCCCCCCTTCTCGCAGAAGGCCTACTTCCCGTCGGTCGGCGAGATCTCGATGACGATCGCGATCGTCTGCTCGATCCTCTTCTGCTACCGGTTCATGGTCACCTTCTTCCCGATCCTGCCGGGAACCGCGGCGGCCGAGGAGACGGGAATGGCCGCCGGCGAGGACGAGGGGACCGAGCCGGTCTCCCCGTTCTGGACGTGGGTCGTCCGCGGCCTCGCCGCCGCCTCCGTCTTCGGCTTCGTCCTCCTCTACGTCGTCGTCCACAAGGAGGCGATCCAGGCGACCGAGCTGACCGTCAAGGAGGTCCAGCGGGTGACGGCGCCGCTTCCGCCCGTCAAGGCGGCCGGCGGGCCCGCCTACCCCCACCGCCCGTCGGGCTACAAGAACTTCTACCTCCTCGAGGCCGCGGCCCTGAAGGCAAAGGGGGACGATTACGAGCCCGTCCCCTTCTCGCACCGGATCCACGACGAGCTCGTCAACGGGGATTGCGCGGCGTGCCACCACCGCTACGCGAGCTCGCCGACGGACCGCGTCGGGAGCGACCTGAAGGAGCTGCACGCCGGGATGGACGTGAAGCTCGGCGGCCCCTGCTCGGCGTGCCACGATTCGCTCGCCGACCGGCCGCCGCAGAGCTGCATGCACTGCCACGGCCTGCCGAAGGAGGAGGATGCCCCCTCCCGCATCGGACTGAAGGGGGCGTACCACCGGCAATGCATCGGCTGCCACGAGCGGCAGCCCAAGCCGACGACGGCCCCGACCGAGTGCGCCGGCTGCCACCATCCCTGGACCCCCGACCACGCCGCCCTCGTCGCCTTCAAGGAGACGCCGGGGCCGCAGGACGTGACCCGGGAGTGCCTCCGCTGCCACACGAAGGTCGGGCAGGACATCCTCGCGACCGCCCACTGGAACTGGAAAGGGCGGTCCCCGACGATCGTCGGGCAGGAGCACCGGGCCGACGTCGCCCTCGCCTCGGTGATCAACGGCTACTACATCACCTTCTCGCCGAGCACGCCGCAGAGCGCCGCCATGCACATCGGGTACGGGAAGATGGACGGGAGCTTCGACTACAAGGACCCGGCGAACATCGACTGCCTCGTCTGCCACGACGCGACCGGAACGTACAAGAAGGACGCGAGCCGCTCGGGCCTCCCCGACCCGTCGTTCGACCTCGCCGCGGCCGCGAAGAAGGTCGGGCGGCCGGGGCTCCGCGAGTGCGGCTCCTGCCACTTCGGGATCGGCGGCGCCCCGAACGCCTCCCACGGCGACCTCGAGCCGGCCCTCGTCGCGGACGCCGCCGGCCTCGACATGCACATGGGCACCCTGAAGATGCGCTGCCAGGACTGCCACACGACGACCGCCCACCGGATCGCCGGAATGTCCTTTTCGGCGCCGGCCGTGGAGGGGCGCGTCCGCTGCGAGAAGTGCCACGGCGCGACGCCGCACGGCGTCGCCGGGGCCCTCTCCCGCCACCTCGACGACCACGTCCGCGCCGTGGCGTGCGAGACGTGCCACATCCCGTCGTTCGCCCACACGGCCCCGACCCTCGTCCGGCGGGACTTCTCCGTGGCCGGGCAGGACCGCCCCGAGAAGACCGATGCGTATGGCCGGCCCGTCTACGACAAGAAGCTCGGCTCCCTCACGTGGGCGAAGGACGTCGAGCCGGTCTACCTCTGGTTCGACGGCACGCGCTCGGCCACGCTCGTCGGCGACAAGATCGACCCGTCGAAGCCCGTCGTCCTGAACGCGCCCGTCGGAGAGAAGAGGACGCCCGACGCCCGCATCTTCCCCTTCAAGCTCCACACGGCGACCCTCCCGTACGACAAGAAGAACAAGGTCCTCGCCGTTCCGGAGCTGCAGGACGGCTACTGGACCCACTTCGACCTGCCGAAGGCGATCACGGACGGGATGAAGAAGGCCGGGGTCGCCTACTCCGGCGAGTACGGCTTCGTCGAGACGAAGATGTACTCCGGAATCCACCACGAGGTCGTCCCGGCGAAGAAGGCGCTCGGCTGCGCGGACTGCCACCAGGCCGAGGCGATCACCTGCACGCGGTGCCACCAGAAGGCCCAGCAGATGGACCTTCCCGAGCACCGGCGGAAGGTCTATCCGGGGGTGAAGGAGCGGCTCGACTTCAAGGCGCTCGGCTACCCCGGAGATCCGGCGGTCGTCGGAGGACGCTTCTACCTCTCGATCGGCCGCGGGAAGCCGCCCGCCTGATCCGCCCCCGCTCGGTCCCGGCCGCCGTGCGCGGCCGGGACCGGGACCGGATCACCTGTAGGCGAAGATCATCGCGTAAATGATCCAGAGGACCGTCAGGAAGCCGAGGGTCAGGGCCGTCCACCCGAAGGCCCGGATCGCCTTCAGGACGACCGGCTGGTAGGCCTCGCCGAGGTTCTCCTCGAGCTTGCCCGACTTGACCATCTCCTCGTACTCCGCGGGCTTGTCCCGCTTCAGCTCCTCGACCGGCATCCGGCCCGTGAAGACCACGATGTCCATCGGGAACTTCTCCGGGCGCAGGTGGGTGTTGAAGAAGTGGATCGTGAAGATGAAGCCGACGGCGAGGAGCGCCTCGTCGCTGTGGACGATCGTCGCGACGTTCAGGAGCCAGCCGGGCAGGAACTGCGTGAAGGCCTCGGAGAACCAGAGGAGCAGGCCGGTCGATCCGATGACGAAGACCCCCCAGAAGACGGCGAAGTAGTCGAACTTCTCCCAGTAGGTCCACCGGCCGTACTGCGGGCGCGGCCCCCGGCCGAGGAACCATTTGACGGAGTCGCGGACGTCCCGGGCGTCCTTCATCGTCGGCATCATCGTGTTCGCGCCGAAGAGAACGTCCTTCCAGCTCTTCTTCTTGCGTCGCTTCTGCTTGAGCATGTCGACGACGTGGGTGACGAAGACCGCGAACATCAGGACCGCGGCGGTCCGGTGGATGAATCCCGCCGTCTCGAACCCGCCGAAGACCTTGGCGACCCTCACGGCCCAGGGAGTGTAGGAGAACTTCAGGGAGAGGCCGGTCAGCGCCAGCGTGATGAAGCTGACGATGAGGCTGATGTGGAGGGTCCGCTCGAGGCGGGTGAACCGGACATACTGCTTCGCCGTCGGGTCGTGCACCTTCTCCTCGGCCAGATGCTCCTTCCGCATCTTGAGCGCGCGCGGGAGCCACATCAGGGTGTGGAGGCCCGAGATGGTGAAGGTGCCGAGGAGGAGGAGCGTCATCCCCCAGAACGTGTAGAAGAGGACCGGGTACTTGTGCTTGTCGTGGTGCGTCGCGTGCGTCAGGTACCCCGCGAACCGGCGCGTGGCTCCCGGGTGGCACTTCTGGCAGGTCTGCACGACGTTTTCGCGGGAGAGGTGCGAGGCGGAATTCGTCGGCGGCAGGATGTCGTGGGCGCCGTGGCAGTCGTAGCACTTCGCCGTCTTGGCGTAGCCGAGCTGGGAGACCTTCCCGTGGAAGGTGGCGAAGTAGGTCTCCGTGACGTCCTTGTGGCACTTGCCGCAGCTGTCCATCACGGAGAGCTTGAAGCCGACGTTGTCCGTGCGGCGGATCGTGTGGGCGGTGTGGCAGTCGTCGCAGACCGGGAGCTTCTCCTTCGACTTCGAAACGAGCCGGGAGTGGATGCTCTTCTCGAACTTCTCCTCGACGCCGTGGTGGCACCGGCCGCACGTCTCGGGGAGGCGCGCGGTGCTGACGCTCGACTCCGGGTTCGAGGCCGGGAGGACGTAGTGCGCCGTGTGGCAGGAGGTGCAGGCGGCGCTCACGAGGAGGCCGCTCTGGAGGACGCCCTTCCCGTGGATCGACTCCGTGTAGTGCTCGATGATCTCGTGCTGCTCGCCCTTGTAGCGGACGGCGGCCTTCTTCCCCTCGCGGTGGCAGCGGGCGCAGAGCGCCGGGACGTTCTTGACGAACGTCGGCGAGGACGGGTCCGTCCGCCCCTTCACGCCGTGGGTCCCGTGGCATTCCTCGCAGGGGGGGCCGTTCGGGTCGCCCTTCAGGACGAGCTGGCCGTGGGTGCTCCGCTGGTACTGCTGGACCGTCTGGGCGTGGCAGGAGCCGCAGTTCACCCGCTGGGTGATCGCCGCGCAGGGCCGGTCGAGCGACGGCCGGACCTCGGAGTGGCACTGCGAGCAGCGCTTCTCCTTGTGCTTCGAGGCGGCCAGCTGCTGGGTGTCGACGAAGATCGACCGGCCGTCCTTCGCCTTGAGGTCCTTCTTCGCGTGGCACTTCAGGCACTCCGCGTCGGCCATCCCGCGGTCGTAGAAGACGACCCGGACCTTGTGGGGCTGGTGGCAGTCGACGCAGGCCGGGAGCTGATGGGCCTCCTTCTCCCAGAGCTCGCCCTTGATCACCTTCTGGTGAACCTCCTCGATCGAGGAGTGGCAGGCCGAGCAGGTCTTCGCGATGTTCGCCCGGGCGATCGAGGAGCGCGGGTCGGTGTGCGGGAGCGTCAGGTGCGGCGTGTGGCACGAGACGCAGGTCGCCGCGACGGTGAGGCCCTTCTTCATCAGCGCCTCGCCGTGGATCGACTCCGTGTAGTTCTCGAGGATCCGGCTCTGCGGGATGTCGTGCTGGAGCTGCACGGCCGTCCCCTCCCGGTGGCACCGGCCGCAGAGGAACGGAATCTTCGCGGGGAGGACCGGGGACTTGGGGTCCTTCACCTTCACGACGTCGTGGCTGCCGTGGCAGGTCTGGCAGCGGGGAGCGAGGGGGTCCCCCTTCTTGACGGCCTTGCCGTGGAGGCTCTCGGCATACCGGGAGACGATCTCTCCGTGGCACGAGTCGCAGGCCGGCCGCCCGACGTTCTCGTCGTGCGGGAGCTCCTTGCCGGCCAGGTCCGAGTGGCATCCGATGCAGGGGGCCCCTTTGTGGACGGAGGCCTCGAGCCGCTTCTCGTCCACGTAGATCGACACGGTCTTTCCGGCCCGCTTCTTCGTCAGCGTCTTGTCGGAGTGGCACCCGAGGCAGTCCGCGTTCTCCTGGCCGAGGGCCCGGAAGCTCGCGACGGAGAGCAGGGCGAGGAGCGCGAGACCGGCCGTCCGGAGGCCGGGACGGCGGCGGGGCTTGGGGGAAGCGGGTCGACTCGGCACGTTCACCTCGCGGGCGTCCACGATTCAGGCCGCGGCGCGGGCGGATGATAGCGGCGCCCTTCCGGCAGCGATATCCCGAACTCGCACTAGGAGGGCCCGGATCGCTTCGGTCGCCGCATGATCTTTCTGCATCATGGCGAACGGTCCGGGGAGGCCTTCGACGCGGTGGGAGACCTCCCGGAGGCGTCGGGACGCGGGCTCCGGCCCCGACGGGTAATCTCTTTCCCGGTGCGGAAGCGGCTGCGGGTGGAGATCGAGGGGGCCGTCCAGGGGGTCGGCTTCCGCCCGTTCGTCTACCGGCTCGCCGCCGACGAGGGGCTCGGCGGCTGGGGGCTTGAAGACGGGCGCGGCGGGTTCCTCGGGGGGGAAGGCGACCCGGCGGGGGGGGGGGGGGTCCGGCGCGGTTCCGGTCGCGCCTCTCCGCGGAGAGGCCGCCGCGGGCCCGCGTGACGTCCGTCCGCGAGAGAGAGGTCCCGGCGGCGGGGGAGGCCTCGTTCGAGATCCGCTTCAGCCGCGGGGAGGGGGAGAAGAGCGTCCAGGTCCTTCCCGACCTGGCGACGTGCGTCCCCTGCCTTGCGGACGTCCGGGCCACCTCGGGACGGAGGCGCGGCTATCCGTTCACGAACTGCACGAGCTGCGGGCCCCGCTTCACGATCGTCCGGGCGCTGCCGTACGACCGGCCGAACACGACGATGTCGGGCTTCGCGCTCTGCGCCGCGTGCCGGGCCGAGTACGAGAGCCCCCGCGACCGGCGCTTCCACGCCCAGCCGAACGCGTGCGGCGCCTGCGGCCCGCATCTCGAGCTCTGGAGCGCCGCGGGCGAGGTCCTCGCGGCACGGGACGAAGCGCTTCGGTCGGCCTGCCGGGCGATCGCCGGGGGACGGATCGCGGCGGTGAAGGGGCTGGGCGGGTTCCACCTGATCTGCGACGCCCGCAGCCCCGGCGCCGTGGCGCTCCTGCGCGAGCGGAAGGCCCGGTACGAGAAGCCGCTGGCCCTGATGGTCGCCGACCTCGACGCGGCGCGGGCGCTCTGCGAGGTGACGTCCGAGGAGGCGCTGCTGCTCGAGTCGCCCGAGCGCCCCATCGTCCTCCTCCCGTCGCGGCCCGGAAACGGAATCGCGCGGAACGTCGCCCCCGGGAACCCGAACCTGGGGCTGATGCTCCCGGCGACGCCGCTCCATCACCTGATGCTGGACGAGCTCGGCTTCCCGCTCGTCGCCACGAGCGGGAACCTCTCCGACGAGCCGATCTGCACGGACGAGCGGGAGGCCCTCGGGCGCCTCGGCGGGATGGCGGACCTCTTCCTCGTCCACGACCGCCCCGTCGAGCGGCACGTGGACGACAGCGTGGCGCGCGTCGTGGACGGCGTCCCCCGGCTCCTCCGCCGGGCGCGCGGCTGGGCCCCGCTGCCGGTCCGTCTCCCGTTCGAGACGCCGCCCCTCCTCGCCGTGGGCGCGCACCTGAAGAACGTCGTCGCCCTCGCGGTGGGCCGGCAGGCGTTCCTCTCCCAGCACGTCGGGGATCTCGAGACGCCGCAGGCCCTCGCCGCCTTCGAGCGCGTGCTCGGGGATCTCGCCCGGCTCTACGAGGTGAAGCCGGCCGCCGTCGCGCACGACCTCCATCCCGACTACCTCTCGACGAGATGGGCGCTGGCGTCAGGCCTTCCGGCGGTCGCCGTCCAGCACCCCCACGCCCACCTGGCCTCCTGCCTCGCGGAGAACGGCGTGGACGGGCCGGCGCTCGGGGTCACGTGGGACGGGACGGGCTTCGGGACGGACGGGACGGTCTGGGGAGGTGAGTTCCTCCTCGGCGACGCGAACGGTTTCGAACGCGTCGCCCACCTCAGGCCCTTCAGCCTCCCGGGCGGCGAGGCCGCCGTCCGCGAGCCGCGCCGCAGCGCGGCGGGGCTGCTCTGGGAAATGGCGCTGGAAGGCGGAAGTAGGAGAGAGGGAGGAAGAGGGGAACCGACCGGGGGTTTCTTCGAAGGGAAGAATGACGACGTCGGTGAAACCGCCGGGGCGTTCACGGGGGCGGAGAAGCGCGTCCTTTCGACGATGCTGGAGAGGGCGGTGAACTCGCCGGTCACGACGTCCGCCGGCCGCCTCTTCGACGCGGTGGCCTCTCTCCTCGGCGTCGCCCAGAAGTGCTCCTTCGAGGGGCAGGCGGCGATGCGGCTCGAGTGGCTCCCCGATCCGAATGAAACGGAAACCGGCCGCCTCTATTTTCCCCTCGAAGAATCCGGTGCCCTTCCGTCCTTCGACGTCATGACCGGCTTCGAAGTGCCGGCGGGTGCGTCAGCTACCAGAAGGAGACTGGTCCTCGACTGGTCTCCCCTCGTCTCGGGGCTCCTCGCCGAGCGCGCGGCCGATGTCCCGATCGAGCGGCTTTCCGCGCGCTTCCACAACGCCCTTGCCGCGGCGATCGCGGCGGTGGCGCGGCGGGTCGGCTGCCCGCGCGTGGCCCTGACGGGGGGGTGCTTCCAGAACAGGCTGCTGACCGAGCGGGCGGCGGCGGCGCTCCGGCGCGAGGGCTTCGAGGTCCTCCTCCATCGCGAGGTCCCGCCGAACGACGGGGGGATCTGCCTCGGCCAGGCGGCGGTCGCCGCAGCGCGCCTGGCGGCCGGTCGCGGTAATCTCGGCTGAGGGGGGAGACGCCCATGTGCCTTGGGGTGCCGGGACAGGTCGTCCGTGTCGAGAAGAACGACCTCGGAATGGCGATGGGCGTCGTCAGGTTCGGCGGGATCTCGAAGGAGGTCTGCCTGATGTACACGCCGGAGGCCGACGTCGGAGACTGGGTTCTCGTCCACGTCGGCTTCGCGATCTCGAAGCTCGACGAGGAGCAGGCGAAGGAGGTCTTCCGGACGCTCGAGGAGATGGGCGACCTGGCCGATCTCTCCGGGCCGGCGGACGCGAAGGGCTGAAGGCGACGTGCGCTTCGTCGACGAGTACCGGGACGGGGAGGCGGTCCGGAAGTTCGCCGCGTCCATCCGCGGGCTCGTCACCCGCCCCTGGACCCTGATGGAGATCTGCGGCGGGCAGACCCACACGCTCATCCGGTTCGGGATCGACGAGATGCTCCCCCCGTCGGTCACGATGGTCCACGGCCCGGGGTGCCCCGTCTGCGTGACGCCGCTCGAGATGATCGACCGGGCGCTCGCGATCGCGCGGCGGCCGGAGGTCGTCTTCACCTCCTTCGGCGACATGCTCCGCGTCCCCGGCTCGACGACGGATCTCCTGTCGGTGAAGGCGTCGGGGGGCGACGTCCGGATGGTCTATTCACCCCTCGACGCCGTGGAGATCGCGCGGAAGAACCCGACGAAGGAGGTCGTCTTCTTCGCGGTCGGCTTCGAGACGACGGCGCCCGCGAACGCGACGGCCGTCTGGCAGGCGAAGAAGGAGGGGGTGAGGAACTTCTCCCTCCTCGTGTCCCATGTCCTGGTCCCCCCGGCCATGGAGGCGATCCTCGGCTCCCCGGCGAACCGGGTGCAGGGCTTCCTCGCCGCCGGACACGTCTGCACGGTGATGGGCACCCGGGAGTACGAGCCGATCGCGGCGAAGTACCGGATCCCGATCGTCGTGACCGGTTTCGAGCCGCTCGACCTGATGCAGGGGATCCGGATGACGCTCCGGGCCCTCGAGGAGGGGCGCGTCGGCGTCGAGAACCAGTATGCCCGCTCGGTGACGCGCGACGGGAACGTGAGGGCGCAGGAGACGCTTCGCGAGGTCTTCGAGGTCTGCGACCGGCCCTGGCGCGGGATCGGCGTCATTCCGGGGAGCGGCTGGCGGCTGCGGAGCGAATACGCCGAGCACGACGCGGTGAAGCGCTTCGACGTCGGGACGATCACGGCCGCGGAGCCGTCGGTCTGCATCGCGGGCGAGATCCTGCAGGGGCTGAAGAAGCCGAGCGCCTGCGCCGCGTTCGGCAGGGAGTGCACGCCGGAGAAGCCCCTCGGCGCGCCGATGGTCTCTTCGGAGGGGGCCTGCGCGGCCTACTACAACTACGGGAGGCCGGCGTGAGCGACGGGCCCGCGAAGAAGGGCGGCGAGGGCTCCTTCGACCTCACGTGCCCCGTGCCCCTCTCGGACTACCCGCACGTCCTCCTCGCTCACGGCGGGGGCGGCCGGCTGACGCAGCGGCTCATCGAGCAGCTCTTCGTGCCGTCGTTCGACAACGCCCTCCTCCGCGAGCTGCACGACGGCGCCGTCCTCGACGTGGGCGGGCGAAGGCTCGCCTTCTCGACCGACTCCTTCGTCGTCAAGCCGCTCTTCTTCCCCGGCGGCGACATCGGCTCCCTGGCCGTCCACGGCACGGTGAACGACCTCGCGATGTGCGGGGCCCGGCCGCTGGCGCTCTCCGCCGGGCTGATCCTCGAGGAAGGGCTCCCGATGAACGACCTCCGCCGGATCGTCGCCTCGATGAAGAGCGCCGCGAACGGGGTCGGCGTCCCGATCGTCACGGGGGACACGAAGGTGGTCGACCGGGGGAAAGGGGACGGCGCCTTCGTGAACGTGACCGGCCTCGGCCTCGTCCGGGACGGGATCGAGATCTCCCCCCGCCGCGCCCGGCCGGGTGACGCCGTTCTCGTCTCGGGGGAGATCGCCGTCCACGGCATCGCCATCATGTCGGTCCGCGAAGGGCTGACGTTCGACACGGAGCTGGTCTCCGACAGCGCACCGCTCGACACGCTCGTCGACGGCGTCCTGGCGGCGGCGGGGGAGAAGGTCCACGTCCTCCGCGACCCGACGCGGGGCGGCGTGGCCTCGACGCTCAACGAGATCGCGGCGCAGGCAGCGGTCGGGATCCGGCTCGAGGAGAGGGCCATCCCCGTGAGCGAGGAGGTCCGCGGCGCCTGCGAGATCCTCGGCCTCGACCCTCTCTACGTCGCGAACGAGGGGAAGTGCCTCGTCCTCGTCGCTCCCGAGGCCGCGGACGCCGCGCTCGCGGCGCTCCGGCGCCACCCTCTCGGGAAGAGCGCCGCGCGGATCGGCGAGGTCGTGGCCGACCATCCCGGCCGGGTCGTCATGAGGAGCCGCATCGGCGGCCTCCGCGTCGTCGACCTCCTGACCGGCGAGCAGCTGCCGCGGATCTGCTGAGCGTCGGCGTCCGGTGGCTCAGGCGGACGCGATCGCCGCGAGGCCGGTGCCGAGCATCCAGAGGCCGAGGCCGGCCAGGATCGCCGCCGCCGCCAGAGCGACGGCGCGCCGGGCCCGCGGCGGGAGCGACCGCGCTCCGCTCGCCAGGACGATGAAGGCGGCGAGGCCCGTCACCATGACCCCGTAGAAGGAGAGGAGCAGCGCCACGGCGTTGACCGGGCGGATGCGCCATGCCGAGACCGCGGCGGGCCCCAGCACGAGCGCCCAGGCGAGGTAGGGATTGGGGTTCAGGAGGTTGACGGCCGCGGCCTGGAAGAGCGTCTTCGGGGCGGCGCGCCGATCGGGCTCGGGGGCGTCCGCCCCGGCGCGGAGCGCTCGCAGGGAGCTCCCGGCGAGGTAGAGGAGCAGGACGCCCCCCGCGGCCCGGAGGAGGCTCTGGGCCGCCGGCGGGAACCGGGAGAGGAGCAGCACAGCGAGAAGCGCGATCGGCCCGTCGCTCAGGAGGGGGGAGAAAGCGGCGGGCAGCGTCCTCCGCCACCCCTCCGTCGCCGCCCGGGAGAGGAGGAACGCCTGGAGCGGCCCCGGCTGCACGACCGCCGCGAAGGCGAGTCCCGCCCCGAGGGCGAAGGACGGGAGGAGGCCGGTCGGCTCTGCCATTCGGTCACGGTCGTCGGCGGAGGGTGAGGTGCGCCGCGGCCCGGGCGCCGGCGACGTGCCCGGCGGACTCGTAGCCGAGGGCCGGGAGATCCAGCCCGCCCAGAAGATGCTCTCCGGATCCGAGGAGGACGGGCGACAGGACGAGGTGCAACTCGTCGATCAGGCAGGCGCGGAGATACTGGCGGATCGTGGCGACGCCGCCCCCGAGACGGACGTCGCGGCCTCCGGCCGCCGCCCGGGCCTGCTCCAGCGCCGCGTGGATGCCGTCGGTCACGAACCGGAACTCGGTGCCGCCCTTCATCCGGATCGGTGCGCGGGGATGATGGGTCAGGACGAAGACGGGGACGTGGTACGGCGGCTCCTCCCCCCACCAGCCTTTCCAGCTTTCGTCGGGCCATGGACCCCGGACGGGGCCGAACATGTTCCGCCCGAGGATCCAGGCGCCGATGTTCTCGAATCCGCGCGCCGCGATGTCGTCGTCCGGGCCGGTCTCGCCTCCTTCGTTCCCGTGCATCCGCCGGAAGGTGCGCGTCCGGAAGAACCATTCGAAGAGAGCCGGGCCGCCGACGCCGAGAGGGTTCTGAAGATCCTGGTTCGGGCCGGCACCGTAGCCGTCGATCGAGATCGCGAAGCAGCAGACCCGCAGTTTCGACACGGCGCTCTCCCCCTTCAGGCGGACCGATGCACCGAGATTGGCCTACTCCTCCTGCGCCCGCTTCGAGTCCCAGTACATGTAGACGATGAGGAGGGCGTAGAAGAAGAGGGCGAGGAGCTCGGGGCCGCGGCCGGCGGCGTAGTCGAAGTTGTAGCCGAGGGGGCCGAGGCTCACCTTCGTCGTCAGGAACTTCAGGCCGGCCGCGATGACGCCCATGATGGCGCCGCCGGCGATGAAGCCCGACGCGATGAGGGTGCCGCGGGAGTTGCGCGCCGACGCGAGCTTCTCGTTCTTGCCGGCCGACTTCGTCACGAAGTGGGCGACGAGGCCGCCGATCAGGAGCGGCGTGTTCAGCTCCTGCGGGATGTACATGCCGAGGGCGAAGGCGAGTGACGGGATGCCGATCATCTGCATCGTCATGGCCACGAGGGCGCCGACCCCGTAGAGGAGCCAGGGGACCGGCTCGTTCGACATGAGGGTCTTGATGACGGCCGCCATGGCGTTCGCCTGCGGCGCGACCAGGACCTCGCTCTCCGGGTGGGCCGCCGACGGGGCGAAGCCGTAGGCCTGGTCGAGAAGGAGGATGACCGCGCCGACCGTGAGGGAGGCCACGATCGTCCCGAGGAACTTGGAGCGCTGCTGGACGGCCGGCGTGGCGCCGATCCAGTAGCCGATCTTCAGGTCGGTGATGAGGCCTCCCGCCATGGAGAGGGCGGTGCAGACGACGCCGCCGATCAGGAGCGCCGCCAGCATTCCGGAGGGGCCGGAGAGGCCGGCTTTCACGAGGAAGACCGAGGTCAGGATGAGCGTCATCAGGGTCATGCCGGAGACGGGGTTCGTGCCCACCGTGGCGATGGCCCGGGCGGCCACCGTCGTGAAGAGGAACGAGATGACGATGACGACGGCCAGGGCGATCAGGGATTGCGCGGTGGCGCCCTCGCCGCTCAGGACCCCGAATCGGAAGAAGAGCCACGCGCCGACGGCGACGGCGACGATTCCCGCGATGACGAGGCCCATGGGGATGTCGCGGTCCGTCCGCTCGGCCGACGCGACCGCGCCGGAGCGCTTTCCTCCGAACAGCTCCTTGAAGCCGAGGGAGAAGGCCTTCGCGATGATCCGCCAGCTCCGGAGGATCCCCATGATCCCGGCCGCCGCGATGCCGCCGATGCCGATGTGCCGCACGTACGTCCGGAAGACGGTCTCGGCCGACATCGAGCCGATGAGGGTTCCCGACCCGGCGGGCGGAATGGCGACCCCGAGCTGCGAACCGAAATGGGCGACGACGGGGACGAGGAGGAACCAGGAGACGAACGACCCGGCGCAGATGATGGCGGAGTAGCGGAGGCCGATGATGTACCCGAGCCCCACGATGGAGGCGAGGATGTCCACTTTGAAGACGAGCTTCGCCTTCTCGGCCAGCTCCCGGAAGACCGGGAGCGACCGCGACGTGAAGACCTCGGCGAAGGCCCCGAGGTGAATGATCAGGAAGTCGAAGAGGCCGCCCACGGCCGCGGCCACCGCGAGGATCTTCGCCTGCTGGCCCCCCGCCTCGCCGGCGACGAGGACCTCCGTCGTGGCCGTGGCTTCGGGGAAGGGGAGTTCCCCGTGCATCTCCTTCACGAAGTAGCGGCGGAGCGGGACGAGGAAGAGGATCCCGATCGTTCCGCCGAGGAGCGCCACGAGGAAGAGCTTCACGAGGTTCACGTCGAGGCCGAGGATGAAGAGGGCGGGGAGGGTGAAGACCGATCCCGCCACGACGAGGCCCGACGCGGCCCCGACCGACTGGATGATGACGTTCTCGAGGATCGTCGACCGGCGCTTGAAGGCGTAGCCGAGGCCGACGGCCAGGATCGAGATCGGGATCGCCGCCTCGAAGACCTGGCCGACCTTCAGGCCGAGGAACGCCGCGGCCGCGGAGAAGACGGCCGCCATGATGAGGCCGAGGACGAGCGACCGTGTCGTGAACTCGGCCACCGGCTCGCCGGCGGGAACGATGGGGCTGTAGGTCTCCCCGGGCTTGAGAGCGCGGTACGCGTTCTCGGGCAGGGTCCGGCGGGTCGGCTCCACGGAGGGCACCTCCGAAGGATTTCGTTCGCGGTGGGCCCCGGCAGCTTACGGGCGCCCCTTCGGGAACGCAAGGAACGGGGACGGGCGATACTTCCCTCCGGAGGCTTCCATGCTGACCGGTCTCGACCACCACGTGGCGCAGGCGATCCTCGGCATCGACACGCTCTGGGGAGGCGACGTCCTGAACCCCTCCGGCACGGGCCGCTTCATCGCGGACAGCTGGTTTTCCGACGAGAAGCTCCCGCTCGCCTACTCGCATCCCGCGGCGGCGCGGCTCCGCGAGACCGGCGGCGTCACGGCGAAGGGGCCCGACACGGCCTCGGTGGACGCCTACCTCGCCGCGGTGGACGTCAGGGGCTCGATCGGTGCCGTCGCGGCCGAGGGGAAGAAGCTCGGAGGCCTGCGGGGCGCCTACCTGTCGGGCCTCGCCCTCTGTTTCGACGTGATGTGGGACCTCGCGATGGAGCTTCTGGACCGGGGCGCGCCCGTCCCGTACGCGCGGTGCGTCGACGCCATGACGGCCCGCCCGCCGGAGCCGTCCCGGCCGGAGGAGAAGCGGCGGCTCGTCGCGGACATGCTGGCGGCCGCGGGACACCCGTCGAAGGACCGGGCCGGGCTCCTCGCGGCCGTCGACGCCTGGCGCTCCGGCCGGACGGTCGAGGGGCGGGCCATCCCGGGCCTCGCCACGAAGGTGATCGCCGAGCTGACGGCCCTTTCCCGGCAGAACGTCCTCCCGCACCTCCCGGCGGATCTGCGGGGGGTGCCGCTCGCGAACGTCTCGTTCCTGCCGATCGAGAACGCCTGGTTCTCCGGCTCGATGAACTACCTCGGCCGGGCGCGCCGGCCGGACGGCTCGCCCGAGTACGAGGCGACGTACGAGATCAACGCCTCCCTCCAGATCTCCGTCCCCGAGTTCCACCAGCTCGTCAGCCACGAGGTCGTGCCGGGGCACGTCACGACCTTCGCGTTCCTCCAGAACCTCTGGGTCCGGCGCCGCGTCGGCTTCGAGGCGACCGTCCTGACGATGAACACGCGCTACGCGGCCCTCGCCGAGGGGATCGCCAACAACGCCCTCCTGATGGCCTACGGCGTCACGGACCTGTCGGCCATACCCGACAAGGACGTCGTCATCGGGCTCCTTCTTGCCCTCCTCCAGGACGACGCGAAGAACCAGTCCTCGTACCTGACGTGGCAGGAGAAGCGCCCGCAGGCCGAGGTGGCGTCCGTCCTCCGGAACGAGTTCCTCGTCTCTCCCGAGCGGGCCGACAAGCTCTCCGGCGCCTGGGGGCGGCACCCGCTCCTCGGGCGGATGTACCTCCCCGCCTACCGGTTCGGGACGGAGAAGGTGGCCGCGCTCCGGAAGAAGTACCCGCCGGAGAAGGTCCTCCCCGTCCTCTACGGGGCGGCGGGGGTCGTGGACGCCGTCACCGTCGACGGCGCGCTCGCCGGCGGCGCGCCGTGAGGCCCGTCAGGCGAGGCGCATCTTCCGAAGAAGGGCGAGGTAGCGCGGATCCGTCCGTACGGGGTCGAGGAAGGGGAAGGACTTTATCGGCATGACGACCGGATCGCGCGTCTCGATGGCGCGGTCCATCCACTCGAAGGCCGCGTCCCAGTCGCCGAGGCCGCCGTACGCGAGGAAGAACGTCGAAGGGGGGAAGTAGCCTTCCGCCGCGCGCATCCGGGCCTGGTCGACGAGACGGCGCGCCTCCCCGGAGCGGCCGGCGCGCGCCTTCACGAAGGCGAGGAAGCCGAGCGTGAACGGCGAGCCCCCCGAGAGCTCGTGGGCTCTCTCGAGGGCGGCCACCGCGTCCTCCGTCGCCCCGGCCTCCGCGAGGCCCAGCCCGAGAACCCAGTGGCCGAGGAAGAAGGCCGGCTCGAGGGAGATCATGTGCCGACCCTCCTCGATCGTCCGGCCTGACCGCCGGGCCAGATAGAGCATCACGCCCAGCCACCAGCGGGTGAAGAGGTTGAGTGGGTCGCTCCGGAGGATCTGCTCGATCTCGGCGACGGCCTCCGGGATCCGGCCGTGGGGGAGGAGCCCGCTGATGGCGTAACGGAGACGGACGAGGGGCGAGTCCCGGTTCAGCTCGAACGCGCGCGCCAGCTCGCGATCCACCTCGGACCAGCTGTAGTCGAGCTCTTTCCGGAGCATGCCGAGGAGCGCGTGCGTCTGGGCGAGGCCGTCGTCCAGCTCGAGAGCCCGGAGGGCGTTCCAGGTGCCCAGCGTGAACGCCTCGCGGGGAGGTGCGTTTCCGAAGAACCCGAAGTACCAGTGGAGCTCCGCGAGCGAGTCGTAGGCGAGCGCGAAACCCGGGTCCCGGGCGATGGCGCTCTGGTAGCAGGCCATCGCCGTCGCCAGCGCCTCCGGCGTCCCCCGGGCGAAGTGGTACCGCCCCTCGAGGAAGGCCGCATGCGCCTCGGGGTCGACGGCGGCCCGCGCCGGGACCGGCACGCCGGGCTCGATCCCGAGCCGCAGCCGTGCCGCGATGGCGGCCGCGATCTCGTCTTCGAGGGCGAGCACGCCCGCGAGCTCGCGATCGAATCGCTCGCTCCACAGCTGCGTGCCGTCCTGCGCGTCGACGAGCTGCACGGCGACGCGCACGCGGCGCTCCTCGCGCCGGACGCTTCCCTGGAGGACGTGTCGGACGTCGAGACGGGACCCGGCCGCACGGACGTCGCGCTCGGCCCGGGCGACGGCGAACGCCGAGGTCCGGGCGATGACCCGCAGGCCCGGTATCCGGGTGAGGGCGTCGATGATCTCCTCGGCCAGGCCCTCGCAGAGGATGTCCTCTTCGGCCGACCCGGTCATGTTCGTGAAGGGGAGGACGGCGATCGAAGGTCTCCGGGGTTCGCCCGGGGACGAGAGGCACTCGTCGACGGCTGCCTTCAGCTCGGCGGCGGACTGGAAGCGCCGGTCCGGATCCTTCTGGAGGCACTTCTGGACGAGCCGGGCGACCCCTTCGTCCACGCCGTCGATCGGGGGCGGGGTGTCCCGCAGGACCGCCGCGATCACGGCGGCGCCCGAATCGCCGCGGAAGGGGGGGCGGCCCGCCAGCATCTCGAAGAGGATCGTGCCCAGGCTGAAGAGATCGCTCCGGGCGTCGACGGCGTGCCCCGCCGCCTGTTCCGGGGACATGTACCGGGCCGTGCCGAGGACGACGCCGGCAGCCGTGACGGCGTCGGCGGTCTCGTCGGCCGGCGCGTCCGGACCAAATGTCTTCGCG